>DAOVVY010000012.1 GCA_030636885.1 Candidatus Nanohaloarchaea archaeon | reverse complement strand
GTCCGGAGAAAATACAACAATTGTCCTGTCGTAACCCATGTGTTCTGGCATCATATCCATTATATCACCGATGATTATACAATTATATTATCTGTTAATATTTTATGTGCGCAATATATATAGTTTATATTGCTTTTTTCAAGAAAAATAATCTCATTTTTTCTTCTTATACGTCATATAATACAGAATGAGTCTTTATATATTTTACTATTGTATTTTTGAGGTTTTTTTAATTTGTATCTGGTAAAACTATAAGAAAAGTGGTTGGGTGGAAGCTTTCGCATCCCCCCACCTAATCCAGGGTATCTGTCCTAATGGGGTTTTTATAGTAAAGAACTATAGTTAAGTTAATTAGGACTTGATTATTTTGTACGTCTGAGTTTATATAGTTATCTATTCGCTTTTTTTAAATTTTAGGAGCATCAAAGTATAAATATGTGCGAATTCAAATAATATTCTATTATCTATTGAATTAATTTAAAAATAAAATTAATTAAGAATAGTAATATTAAGATTAATATAAAATGTAGGTGAATGATATGGTGGAATTGTTTATACTGGTACCTGTTGTGGTCTTTCTCTTGACTGGACTTCGGGTTATGAATGAATATGAGCGCGGGGTGCGCTTCAGACTTGGAAAGTATGGGGGTATTGTTGAACCTGGATTGAGGTATATAATACCTGTAATTGATACTATGCAGAAAGTTGACATGCGTGTCAAAGCAGTTGATGTACCGAGCCAGGATGCAATGACAAGAGAAAATGTGTCTGTGAATGTCAATGCGGTTCTCTATTATAAGATTGCTGATGCTAAGAGCGCAATACTTGAGGTTGAAAATTTCAGCTATGCAATGAGCCAGGTTGCACAGACTACTATGCGCGATATTGTGGGTGAAACAACACTGGACAAACTTCTTTCAAACAGGGAAGCTGTGTCGTCAAGGATAAAAGAGATTGTTGATAAGGCATCTGATCCGTGGGGTATAAAAGTAAATAGTGTTGAGCTTAAAGATATTTTGCTCCCTAATGAGATGAAAAGGATGATGGCTAAAGAGGCAGAAGCCGAGCGAGAGAAAAGAGCAGTCATAATCAAAGCTGAAGGTGAGACAATAGCATCTACTAATCTTGCAAAGGCGGCAAAGACATTGTCTGGAGCCAA
Source organism: Candidatus Nanohaloarchaea archaeon (assembly GCA_030636885.1). Lineage (GTDB taxonomy): Archaea > EX4484-52 > EX4484-52 > EX4484-52 > GLR71 > GLR71. The sequence goes on along the minus strand of DAOVVY010000012.1, from coordinate 11,103 downwards.
AGGTGCACTTCATCTGAGGACACTTCAGACATTAAATGATATCTCGTCGGATCAGAGCAATACTGTTGTCTTGGGTCTGCCTTTAGAGATACTTGAATCGTATGGTGTTTCCAAGAAAAAATAGATTTTTTTCATTTTCTTTTTTTCATTTTTTAGTTCTAATTTGTTAATATTGTGTAATAAATTTTATGAAAGTTTATAAAGTTTATTAAGTTATACGTTCTGTTGTGATTTTATGAGTTATGATTTAAATGGTATTGTTGAGTCTGTTGATGAGATGGGGTTTAAATATATATTTCGTGATGTTATTTCATATTTGAAAATTAAACATAATTTAAAACGGTCAGAATTATATATAGAAAAATTTGAGGCTGGTAACTCCTCTTCCATATCGCATTTTAATGATATGGTGGATGTATATAAGTTTCTTGATGGTTGTGATTCTGGTTCTGGTATTAAATACAATACTTTATTGTCTGATTTAAAAAAGACTTTAACTGTGGATAGAAAAAAAATAATTTTTGGTTTAGAACGTGAACATATCTATTTTAATTTAAAGGATGATTGTGATGCTGTAATTTCTAAGTGCCAATATATTGAAGATTCTTTAAAATCAATTAAATCAGTTCCTAATAATTAAGAACTTATTTTTGTTTTTTTTAATTGTGTGTCCTAGTTAATTACTCATTATCGTAACTCCTTCTCTGTGACAACTAAACAAAACATTTATAAAGCTAATCTTCATTATAACACTTTACAGAAAATATTATAGGTGGATATGTTATGATAGATCAAAAAACTTCGGATGCTTTAAAGACAATCGGACTCAATCTTTATGAGAGAAAGATATATGTCGCATTACTTGCAAAAAGTGTAGGTACTGCGGGGGAGCTTGCTGAACTTGCGTCAGTTCCAAGATCAAGAGCTTATGATGTTTTAGAAAGTCTTGCAGAGAAAGGTTTTGCAGTAGTCCAACATTCTAAACCTATAAAGTATGTTGCACTTGAACCTTCTGTCGCTATAGACAAGACAAAGCATATAATTGAAGATCAATTTTCTTTAAATCTGAAACGTGTCGAACAGTTTTCTGAAAGTAAGGCACTTTCTGAATTAAGTAATCTTTATACTAATGGTGTTTCTGTTATTGATCCATCTGATCTTTCAGGTTCGTTTAAAGGAAGTCATTCAATAATTATGCAGTTTAATAATATTATAAAGAATTCAAAATTAAACCTGTCAATAATTACAACTGAAGATGGAGTTAAAAAGTTATGGGAAAATAATTCTTCCGTTATTTCAAAAGCAAAAAGTCGGGGAGTTAAGTTAAGGATAATTGCACCCTTTTCAGAAGAAAATATTAATGAAATTGAGTCTTTGAAAAAAATTGCAGAAATAAAGGATCTTAATGAGCTTGATGGTGATGTGCCTATTGGTAAGATGATGATTTCTGATGGAAGTGAACTTATCTTGGGTTTGACGGATGATTCTAATGTTCATGAGAGTCAGCAGACTGGTTTTTGGACTATCAGCAATCATTTCAGTAAAGAGTTTGCAACATCTGTATTTGAGATGATCTGGAAACAGATTTAATATTTTTTTTAGATTTTATTTAGTCTTCATAAGTTTTTTTCGAATAGCTTCTATTGCATCAATGTCTGTGTAAGGTATTATGGTGACATTATCTGGTTTATCTTTTATTAAAGCTTCGAATTTTTCTTTTGTTAATCTTCTAGAAATTAAGAATATGTATAATTGACCTACTTTTTCATGATATTTTTTATATTTCCATGCTGATTGTACAACTGTATCATAATATGTTGCTTTTATGTCAAGACCAATACAGCAGTCAAGACTTTCATCAGTGATTTTTACAAATTTCTGTGCTGTTGAGGGTATTTCTGCATTTGGGTGATATTCTGCTAATATTTCTAGAATTCTATCATGCATTATTTTTTGTATTTTTTCGCCGTTATCTGTGTTATAATCAATGTCTAATGTATAAAATTCATCATTGGTCATTTTTTTTTGTAGTTCTTTTTTGATGTCTGATCTTGGGATTTCGTATTTTTTTGAAAGTTCTGAAAGACTTTTGCCTTTCTTTCTTTCTTCAATCATTTTTTCAAGTGTTTCGGAATCCATAAAAATCAATATAGTTATAGTTACTAGTAAAGTTTATATCTTTATTCATATTTTTTGTGTATTTTTGATTTGTATGGGGGGTTAAACTTTACTTTAAATGTGATAATTCTCATTTGATATTTCTATTAATTGTTGCTATATTATTTTTTAGGTATTTTCTTTATTTTTTCTTTAGAAAGAAATTCTTCGAGTTCTTTAAGATCTTTTTCAGTCACATTTGTGTCTTTTGTTGTTTCTTCTTTATTTTCTGTTTTTATATTCTTTTTTGTTTCTTTATTTTTATTATTTACTTTTGTGTTTTTATTATCTAGTTTTTTATTTTTACTAACTTCTGTTTTTGTTTTTTTAATAGTCTCTTTAATTTTTTTAATTGGTGTTTCTTTTTGAATATTTGGTTCTTCTTTTTGTATATTCTGTTTTATAATCTCTTCTTTATTCTTTTCGATTGGTGCTATTGATTTTTCTTCTGTAAATTCTTTTTCAAGATTTATTATTATGCTGTCGATTTCTGCTGTAAGTTTCTCAAGTTGGTCAGAGATTCGTTCTTTTTCTTTTTTTATGTTTTTCAGTTTTTCAGTAGTATTGTTGAGGGGTGTGTCTGTTTTTGATATTGCAGTTATTGTATTGTCTTTATTTGGGTCTATTGTTGTTGTATCTTTTAATTCTTGTGTTGGTGTGTTTTGTGCAATTATGGTGTCTGTTGCAGGTTTTTGAGTGGTGTTGGTGATTGTTGCCTGATTATTTGTAGTTGTTGATGTTAACGTTGATTGATCTTGATTTTTTATAATCTGTGAACTTTGCAAAGAATTGTTAGTATTATTGTTTGTTGTCTGTTTAAGATGTTCTTCAGCTTTTAATCCAATTGATGTTTTTATTTTATTTAAGAATCCCATAATCTCACCTGTTTTTAAAAAGAATGTTATTTTATTTTTAATTTGGTTGTGGGTAGTATATATAATTTTTATAGGTTTGATGGTAAATATTTTAACCCATATTGGATTATTGTTTTGTGTTTGTGTTTTTTTGTTAATATTTAAGGTTTAAAAGAATCTATATTTGTTGAATCTTTCATGAGTCCATCCCAATATTGTGTGAATGCTTTTATCAGTCCTGTGTTAGTTGAATGGACACCTACATAATTTAATTGACCGTTTAGTTGGTAATTCATCCGGAACATACATTCTTTATCATCAATAATTATTACTGTGAGCGGTATCTCTCCAGTAAATTTATAGATGTTATTGAAACATTCTATATAATATCGTACTCGGTCTTTGTTTTCTTTGTTTATTGTAGTTATTCCTGTGAATTTTACGTTTCGTGATTTAGCAGAATTTATTGATCTTTCAAGTATTGTGTTTCTGGAGAAATAAGGAGTTATCACTTTTACTTCTTTTGTGGCTCTTGCACCCATTTCTGCAAATTTTTCATGAAAACCCCGACGACCGTTTACAGTCCAAAGAATTGATTCATTTGAAATATATGTTTTTTCTGTATTGTTTATCAATGTGTTAAGTCGTGTTTTTAGATTGGTTGCATTGGATTTTATATTTTTAAAGTGTGTCTCTTTTTTTTCTATAAGGTCATCAATTACAAATGTGGGATTTCTTGCTTTAAATTTCCTAGGCGTGCCTGGAAATTCTTCAATCATTCGTTTATTTAGGAGTATTTTGAGAATATCATATATTCTGCTTTTTGGTAATCCGCTTTTTTTTGCTATTTCTGGAGCCGATAGGATACCTTTATCTACAAGTGTAATATATGCTTTTGATTCATAATTTGTAAAACCTATGTCTTTTAAAGGGTCTAAAAGTTCATTGGGTATTTTGTCTTTAGAATCCATGTGTCTTTATTAGATTTTTGTACATATATAATTGATTATAACCTTAAATGGGTGTTTATACACAGAATTACCACTTTGGTGGGTAACTTTAAGATTATTTATTTTTGAATAAATTAGATATATGTTGAATTATATGTAAATGAGAAAAAAAGATTAAAAAAAGGGTTGTGTGTAATTTTTGTTTATTCTTTGTCTGATGTATCCCTTTCTTCAAATTCAGGCATTTCAAAGTCGTTAAGTGTGAATTTGAATTCTGCATCGCCTTTGATTTCACCTTTGTTCTTGAGTATTTCTCTTGCAAGAAGCCAGTAGACAAGTGCTATTGCTTTTTTACCTTTATTGTTCATGGAAATAATTACATCTATATTTTTTGGGTTGTTGAATGTATCACAAAGGCCAATGATTGGTACGTTTGAATTAACTGCTTCACTAACGATTTGTTTGTCTAAGAACGGATCTGTAACAATAACTATTTTTGGTTCTATATATTTTTCGTAATTTGGATTTGTAAGTGTACCTGGATAAAATCTTCCGTATATGACTTTTGTACCACCTATTGCTTCTGAGAATTTAACAACGGGTTTATGACCGTTCTTTTTTCTTGATACGACTAATATGTCTTCGGGGTTGTATTGTGAAAGTAGGTTTGCAACATTCTGTATCTGTTCATCTATAAGTTGTACATTGAAAACTGCTAATTTATCGGATCGTACTTTGTAAATATATCTATCCATAGCTTTTACTCGTTGTTTCATACCTATATGAATACCTGCTGAGAGGTAATTACTTGCTGGGAGGAGTTTAGTTTCTCCTGTCTGTTCCAGTGCCACTTTTGCATTTTCGGTCATCTATAAACACCTTATTATTTTTTAATATCAGTTCCTTTAAGCATTATGCTAAGAAATTGTAAGAGTATTTGATGTGAAATCTTTTTAAAGGTTTATGGGGTTGGTTGTTTTTTTGGTCTCTTATTTCATCATTTTAATTTCAATTTTGTCATACTGGGTGTTTCTGCCATGTTCCAAAGGTGTATGAGTTCATTTAATTTTGAGATGCGCATGTCTATTACACCTGCTTTAATTATTGGTGCACTCCAAAATAGTGCAAGTCTGCTTATGGTTGAATCTTCAGTTTCACCTGATCTGTGTGATACAATTGGTGTTATGTCATGTTTTTTTGCAAGAGTTATGGTGTCTTGTGCGAGTGAAATTGTACCTGCTTGATTTGGTTTAATTATCAGTGAGTTTGCAGCACCTAATGTTATACCTTTCTGGAGTCTTTTTTCATCTGTAACAAAAAGGTCATCTCCACATACGAGACATTTATTTCCTATTTTTTTTGTTAGTTTTTGTGTGTTTTCAAAATCATTTTCTTCAAAAGGATCTTCTAAGTATATTAATTTGTATTTTCTTGCGGTTTCAGTTAGGAAATCAAGCTGATCCGCGGGCGTCAATGTTTTTTTGAGTGATCTGTATGTATATTTTTCTTTATTGAAAAATTCTGATGCTGCAACGTCTAGTCCAATTCTGCATCCGATATCTTCTGCTAAGTCTGTAATTATGTCAAGTGCTTTGAAGTCGTCAATGTCTGCAGTCAGTGCGCCTTCATCATTTATACCAACTGTTTTTGCTTTTTTGTTGAGTGTTTCTCTTAATCTCTTATGGAGTTGTACATTTGTGTCTAATGCTTCATATATGGATTTTGCTTTGGTCGGTAGTGCGAGAAATTCTTGGAATGTGGTTGAACCACCATGTGCTCCACCACCGAATACATTACCTAGTGGGTACGGGAATATTTCTTTTGTGATTTTTTTTGAATTGTGGATTGCGTTGAAGACTGCAAATGATACTGCTATTGCTGTGTTTCCACCAATCTTATCGAAGTTATCTGTGCCGTCAAGGGTTTCTATTAATATGTCTGCATCTATCTGGTTAATGTTTTCTCCTACAAGGCGTTGAAGTTTTGTGTTTATCATGTTTACTGCTTTGTCTGCAGGCATCACCTTTGCTTCATAAGTTCCAGTTGATGCACCACTTGGAGCTGTGCCTGAGACACCGTTGATATATGCGCGAACAGTCCAGTTACCACGGCTGTCAAGAATTTTTTCTGCGTGAAGATTGTGTATTATCATGTTAATCTGGTTATAATTTGTTGTGGGTGATATATATGTTTAGAAAATAAGAATTAAAAAAAGTATAAGAATAAAAAATTAATGTCTTACGACGGTTATAGGGATGACATCTGTTGCATATTCTTCTTTTGCAGCTTCAATTGGATTGCCTGGAGCTTTCTTCAGGAGACTTGGTGCGCCCATTGAAAGTTGTAATGCTCGTGCGCATATGATTCTTGCTTTTTCAAATCTTGAGTATTTTTCCATCTGTTTCACCATTATTAACCTATGTATCCTAAATTTTCGTCATTTTCGTTCTGTTTTGGCATGCTCTGTGATGTCAGTTTCTTTTGAAGTGATTCAATTTTTTTGATTACATCGCCTGTCTCTTTGACTTTCTCTTCAATTTTTGACATATCTATCTTTAATTTGAAATATTTAGTTATAAATTCGAGTACGCTTTCTGTGGCTTTAGGGTCGGATAAGAGCATCCCTGATGTTTCTCCCATAAGGCATACTGCATCAATATTATTTTTCTCAGCTTCCAGTACCATAAGTCCTGAAGCACCTATGATCTGACCTATGTTTGTGTCTTTGAATTTTATGCCTTTTTTCTCAAATTTAGTGATGATTTCATCTTTAACTGCTGCACCGAATACGGTCTGGGTCTTATTATCAAGTTTTCCTGTTGCAAAACCACCAAGGGTAAGTACCATTTCAGGTTTGAATTCTTTTATGAATTCAATTACTTCTTTTGATATTTCATAATGTCCTACCGGATCCATGCTCTGTGCGTCACCTATAAGGATTATCATGTCTTTCTCAGTCTTGTTCTTTGCCTTGTAAAAATAAAATTCGTTCTTTAAAGAGTTCATCTTTCCATTTTTTTCTGAATCGAGCATGGCAACCGGTGGGAAATGAAATGAATGTAGTTCTGCGAATTTTTCTGCTTCAAGTGTGTCAATAAGGTAACCTGCTACGTTTCGACCAATATAGCCAACACCAGGTAAACCTTCAATAAATATTGGGTTATTCAGTTCCGGTTTTTTTAATACAGTTATTTCAGTTGTTTTCATCTTAATCTGCCCCTTTTTTTTTCATCTCAATCTCGCGCTTCATCTGTCGTCTGTAACTACCATATTTGTCTTGCGGTGAAAATTTTGGTGGTTGTGGGTCGATTGTTCTTGAACTACAGTCGGGACAAGTTTCTTTCATCGTGTATTTGTGGCATACTGTGCATCTGCGTATTATGGACATATAATTTACACCTTTGCAAATTGACATGTTCCTTTACCGCTTTTTATGGTGGTTGTGATGTCTTCAACTGTTTTGGCAAGTTCGTTTTCCATGTCTGCGTAATTTTTGCCTTCAATCTCAATCATGTATTTTGGTGCGCTGATATAACTTATCTTTATTTTTGAATTATTTATATTTAATGCTTCTTTTATTGTTTTTAAGCCATTTTGTGTTGTCATTTTTATTGTTAGGTTTCCGCGGATAGTCAATATTTTTGGTTTTATCTTTTCTTTTGCGATTGTTTCTATCTCTTTTGCCCAGTCTTTGTTTAATTCTTTGGCAAGGTCTTTGTCCATACCTTCAGAGGATATTGAGCTGAATGCATTGTAGAGACTTTCATAATACTCAATAAGTGTGTCTGTTATCTTTTTTATGTCGTCCTTATTGTCTTTCAACTCTAGTTTTTCTACTATGAAATCAAGAATTTTTGTTGCTCTTTTTTCGTTCTTGATGAACTCTAGTTTCTCACGTTTCTGTGAGGGTTTTACTCTTTTCAGTGATAGACTTGCGATTCGTCCGTCTCCTCGTGCCGGGAGTACTTTCAGAACTAGTTTCTGTCCTTTCTTTGCAACTTTACGGATGTCTTTGACCCAACTTGTTGATAGTTCTGTAACATGGATCATTCCGTTCATGTTATATTCATCAAGTTTTACATAGATACTATTTGGATTTATGCTTATGACTTCGGCTATTATTATTTCACCGATTTTTGGTTTGTTTGTTTTTGTCTGCATATTTATCCACATAAATAATTTTTGTTAAATTTTTAAAAAAAGAAAAAATTATTTGAGCTTTTCGACAATTTCAGCTTTAACTTTTGCGTTTCCACCTGTTGCTTCTGCGAGTGTGCTTTCACAGACAAGGCATTTAACGTTAGTTGCTGCTTTGCTGAAGATATTCTGCTCATTGCTGCATTTTGAACATTTGACTTTCATGAATGTGCCTACCATATATATTCACCATTTATCTTGTAATTTCGAATTTTTTTGATCTTTTTGGATCAGTACTTTGGTGTGATTTGTTGCATTTTGTGCATGTGAATTTTAACATGATCTTCTGGCTTGTTTTTGCACCATATCTGTTACTGTTTGCAGGTAATGGTTTTGGACTTCCACCGTATCCCTTGTGTAGTTTTTCTCGGATGTGTCTATCTCTTTTCTTTAGGCCAGCCTTTGCACGACCTGCTGTCTTTACCCTTTTTATCTTGTGCACATTGTGACTGTTACAGGATGGGCAGAATCTTTTAATCTCTTCCGGAAGTTTCATATTATGACACCGTTTGTATATCTTTATATTTTGAGAACGTGGCTCAAAGTAAGTAATATGTAGAGTGTTAATAGCTAAAAGTTTAAAAAGCTTTGGGTTGGTTTTGGGGTTTTTGTATATTAAATTGAAATAAGGAATATACCTATGGTGATTGTGAGTATTCCTATAAGCTTATGCCATTTGAATTGTTCTTTAAGTATTATTGTGGCGATCATAAATATAAATATCATTTGGAGCCCTACTAACGGATATACTTTTGATGCATTTCCGACAGATAATGCATAATATAATAGGAATGTGCCTAATGCTCCAAAAATAGATGCAATAAATATGTTCTTTATCTGTTTTTGATATTTCTTGTAGTGTGTAATTTGTTTAGGGTTCTCTTTCTTGAATATGTACAAGTATAATATCAGAAATAATGTTGCTGAGAAATACATACAGATTGCAAGACTCATGGGTTCTATGTCATTTAAAAATAGTTGTGTGAGGAGTGAATATAAGACACTGGATATGATTATTATTGTTGCATAAATTAGTCCTTTATCTTTTCTTGGAAGTTTCAGACCTGTTTCTGAAAGGACAAGGTATATTCCTAGTATTATTGTTGCAATGCCTATGTAGTTGAATATATTGACAATTTCGTTAAAGAAAACTATTGATCCAAAAAATACGAATAATAATGATGCTGAGCTGTAATATGGGACAATTGAACTGACATCTTTAAGGTTGAGTGTTTCAAAATAGAAAATTCCTGAGAATGCATAGATGCTTCCAAGGATCAAGGAACCGAAAATTAGGTTATTGGTTATCTGTAAGTTGAAAAAGATTGAGCTTGCTATCAGAAGTATGATTCCGTCAAAAAACATCTTTAAAGTATTGGTTTTTATTGTGTCATATCTGTTATTCATCATATATTTATCGATTGATGTCGATATCGCATATGACAGATAACTTAGGATGCCGAACAATAACCAAGTTTCCATAGATTAAATAATGTCTATCTGTTTATATGTCTTTCATTTGTGTGTGGTTTGTTGGATGTGTGGTGTTGAGCAATTCTTTTTATCCTTTGTTATATGAGGATGAGATGTGGAGTGTAGGTGAGGAGAGTTTATGTGGTGAGTGTTTGATGCAGTTTCTAGTTAGTAGTTAATAACGAAAGGTTTAAAAAGATTAATTAAGTATAATAAATGAGGTAAATGGAAATGAATCTTAAAAAAATATTGAATAATTATTTAGGGTGTGATTTATTTGATCTTAAACCTTCACATATTGATAATGGTGTGTCTTATTATACTGATGACTCTGTGACCAATCTAGTTAATACGATTTTTCCTGTAAAAATTACAAACAAAACAAATGATAGTAATTATCATTGGTCTAATGACACTCGTTATGTTAATTTATTAGAAAGAATAATTGGGAGAATTAAACCAACACATAATTTAATATTAACACCTGTAAATGAAGAGTATCGATTCGATTGTGTACCAAGATAGGATTTTTCTTATATGACGAGTCATCTGAATTTCGTTGAACTAATGTGCTTTTGAGAAGTTCTTGTTTTTATGTTGATTGTTAGTACGAATTTGGACGGAACGAAGTGGAGTCTTAAAAGCACTTGTTAAGTTCTCGGAACCAATATCCTCAACGACAAGGAGTGTCGCGACGAAGAGTCTGCGGTGGAGAAATTATAAGAATTATTCAACAATTTATTCAGATTCATTCGATTCGTTATAGTTTGACCAACGAGTCTTTTTTATGAATATTCCCTTATTAAAATTAGCATCACATGGATTTTGACTAGGATAGATTCCATCAAGACCCGTTAAATCAATTTCATTCGTTGGTACTTTCGTTAATTTACCGAATCCTGTAGACATATCATATACCTCACCACATTCACAATAGAATAAAGTTCGTACACCATGCACAACATAACCATCTATGTCTATTGGTTTTTCACAATCTGAATTTGGACAAATACTTATCGCCATTTTTATCAACTACTACTCATAGGTTATGAAACTTTATTAATCTGTCCTCGTTGCCTCCCCGTCAATTGAATATAACAAATTTGCTTTTGCGAAGTTTTTGTATCTATGTTGATTATTAGTAAGAATTTGGACTGAACGAAGTGGAGTCTTAAAAGCACTTGTTATATCTCACATAGGGTAAATTCTAAGAATTTAAGTTCCGTCGCCGAACTTATATTTGATTACAGGAATAAAGATTTTTTTCTTGATTAATACACTTAAATGTTTTGGATTTTACAGGAATGTTTATTAAATAGTTTAAATATGCATCCATTTTTAGTGTAAAATTGTTATTATTTGGGGTTAATGTTATTGTTATACTGCGCTGATCCTCTCTAGGGATATATCTTAAATTAAGTAAACTATTTTTACAAGGTATTTTTCCTTTATTACTTTTAACAAAACAATTT
>DAOVVY010000075.1 GCA_030636885.1 Candidatus Nanohaloarchaea archaeon | reverse complement strand
CATAATACAATCTTTAATGACAATGCTTAAATATTATTATGTATTACTGTTTATCTTTCTTAATCCAGTATCTCTCTTAATCCTTCATCTTTCGGTATCACTTAAACTTTAATCATTTCTTTACCATTTTATCTTTCTTTACAACTTTATCTTTCTCCATCTCTCTCATATCCTCTCCTCCCCTTTATCTCTTATTTCCTCCCTCTCTTCTTCCTTCCGTCCTTCTTTCCCAACATCCCCCAAAAGTCCCCCACCAAGGTGTTTACCAATCAATATACTAGACATACGGACAATACATTATCAACACACAAGTAAAACCCGACAAGAACCACATCCAAACGATTAAACAGCAAGAGGCAACATTATGACAAAGCATCAAGAAACCCCAAAAACCCTAAACAAAAACAATCTAGGCACAACCGATTACAATCAGATACTGACAGACATAAGATCCATACTCCAAAAAGGCAGAACCTTTCAAACTGTGGATGGCACAAGTGGGGTATTAATTGATTGAAGAGCTTGAGAACCAATAAATAGGACCTGCTAGCACTTGACAGACAAAAAGAAGAAATCAATCAATAAACTCAAAACATGAATGTGGTCTTTATCATATTAGTCGTTACATTTATATAACTATTGTTACATAAATATAACATATGTTCATTGAAAGTAACACCCAAAAGATGTTGGAATTGTTTTTTAATCATCCAAAAGAGCAGTTTACAATAAGGGAGATTGCAAGGCGGTTAAAGGTAGCTCCGCCGACATCATTAAGGCTTGTGGCCCAGTTAACCGAAAAAGGTTATCTTCGGACCAAAAAACATAGGCATTATACAGACGTGACTGCTGATATGGAAAATACAGAATTTATTGATCTTAAAAAGATATACAATCTCTATAGCTTATTAGGATTAAAGACATATATTGTTAAACAATTAAACTACCCGCAAGCGATAATCTTATATGGTAGTTATTCACGCGGAGAAGACACAGAACTCTCCGACATTGACATTTTCATATTATCATCGACAAAAAAAGAGATTGATGTAAGCGTATATGAAATCGACCTTAAACGAAAGATACATCTGATAAGAAAATCAGATTTTACCCGTCTTCCGAAAGAGCTTAAGACTAACATAATAAATGGTATTGTACTTTATGGAGGGATAGAATGTTAACATTTTCACATTATCTTGATAATAAGAAAGTTTTGGTAAGAAAAAAAGATATACCTTTAGCAAGAAGCTTAATAGTTGATGCAAAAGAAAGGATGATATTTTCAAAAAAGATAAAAAGCGACACAAAATATGCTTTTGAAGCCGCTTACGAATCAGTACGGGAACTACTTGACGCGATTCTAGCAGTATCGGGATACAAATCCTATTCTCATGAAGCCTCAATTGCATATCTGGGTAGATATGATCTATCACAACCGACAATGATTCATCTTGATAATATACGAAAAAAAAGAAACGAATCCAAATATTATGGTGCTGTTATTGATAAAGATGAAGCAGAAGCGGATATGTTATTTTTAGAGAAACAATTTGATCATATTTTATCTATTGCATTAAGTCTAATTGAGTCCGATTTTTAATATTTTGACAGTTAAAATAGCAATTTAACATAAAATGAAACCAATTATATTCTCAATTCTTATTATCTATATAGCTTTATTATCTATATTTATCCCAAAAGTCACTCACAAGGGTGTTTACCAATCAATATACCAGACCTACGAACAATATATTATCAACGCAAACAGGACAGTACCCAAACCAACACACAAAAACAAACAGATACAATCTAAAAATTCAAACAATTCAATAACGAGAGGAAATATCATGTCAGAACATCAAGAAAACCCAAAAACACAAGACAATAACAACCTAGACACAGATAATTACAATAAAATCCGAGAGGACATAAGATCCATACTTCAAAAAGGAGTCTCAAAAGCATATCAGGCCGTTGACAACCTAAAAGTCCAGACATATTGGCAGATAGGTGAACGGATTGTACGTGAGGAACTAGAACACAAAAGTCGGGCAGATTATGGTAAACATTTAATTGAATCTCTTGCAACTGATTTGGGTTTGAGTAAAGTTAATTTACATTATATTGTACGTTTTTATACTATTTATCCAATTATTCAGACAGTGTCTGAACAATTGAGTTGGTCTCATTTAATTCTTTTGATTTATATTGAAAACAAAACTAAGCGTAAGTTTTATGAACAACAATCAATCCAGAATATATGGAGTGTTCGTCAATTAAAAAAACAGATACGAAATGATTTATACAGCCATTCAAAAACAGATGAAACATTAACAGTCCGACCACGACCAGTAAAACCAATCCAACCCGAACACATCTTCAAAGACACCTACAACTTTGATTTCCTGACCTTAGACGAGAACCACACCGAAACAGACCTAGAAACCGAACTGATAAAACACACAGAGAAACTACTTGTCGAATTCGGCTCAGATTTCTCAATATCTGGCAGGCAGAAAAAGATAATGATTGACAATCAACTCCACAAAGTAGACCTTGAATTCTATCACCGAGGTCTTCCATGCATCGTCCTTGTGGACTTGAAAATAGGCAGATTCAAGAGCGAATATGTAGGTCAGATGAACAAGTACCTAAATTGGTATAAAGAGCACAAAAGATACAGTTGGGAAAAAGCCCCGATAGGTATCATCATCTGCAGATACAAAGGCATTGAAGAGATCCATTATGCATTAGGCGGAATCAAAAACTCAATCTTTGTCGCCGAATACAAGACAAGACTCCCAAAAGCAGACAAGATAAAAATTCTATAAATTCTAGATTTTGTAATTTTATACCAAACCTTTCCAAAAGTAACCCACAAAGGTGTTTACCAACTTATATACAAGTATATAAGAACAATACATTATCAACATACAAGTAACTGCATACACTCAAAAACAGATTATACAAAAACCTAATATTCCCACCGCCCAGACATATCATTTTTGGTATGTATCAACAATCAAATTATTTTTAAATTACCTTGAAACAAAATCCCAAACTAATTTAAAACTGCACAGACAACATTGATTCATGCCCGATACAAAACATAAGAAAAACAACCAGATAACGACAGACTTCTTCATGACTGACGCAGACCACACAACGATCGACGGAAAACCGGCCATCCGCCTTTACGGAAGGACAAAGAAAGGCGAGTCAGCAATAGTCCTGACCACAGATTTCGAGCCATATTTCTACATCATCCCGAAATCAGACCCTAAATCCACACAAAAAATATTAACTACTCTTAAAATCCAAGACACAGAAGGCAACCCGATAACAATCAAGCGCACAGAGATAAAACAGAAGACAGTCGACGGCAAAGACATAAGCGTAATAAAGATCATCGCCAACACCTCAAAAGACATACCCAGACTGAAAGACGCCATAAAGCACATGGACTTTGTCAAAGACAAGCGCGAGTACGACATCCCGTTCGCCAAAAGATACCTTTTTGACAGAGACATAAGACCCATGTCCTGGCTAAAAGTCAAAGGAAACAAAATAAAGACAAATTACAACTGCGACACCACAATCCTTGCAGAAACGATTGAAAAATCAGATAATAAGACCTTCCCGAACCTGAACATATTGGCCTTCGACCTTGAGACGATACCGTTAGCAAACAACAGACAGCAGATAATAATGGCCTCGCTCGCCTCAAGCAAAGGACTAAAACGAGTAATTACATACCAGAAAGCGACACAGAAAGATACGATAATCAAAGAGTCAGAAAAAGAGTTAATAGAACAACTGATAAACGATATCCAACAAGAGAAACCCGACTTCATAGTGACTTACAACGGCGACGCCTTTGATTTCACAGTCTTGAAAGACCGCGCAGACCACCATAAAATTAATCTCAACCTAGGTTTCAACACAAGACCTATTCAATTTCTAAGGCGCGGCATGACAAACGCCGCAATAATCAAGGGATCCGCGCACATAGACCTGTACCAGTTCATATTCAAGGTCATGCGGACCACATTGAAATCAGAGACACTGACCTTAGACAATGTGGCAAATGAATTAATCCAAGAAAAAAAACTGGACATGGATTTTGAGGAGATGCAACAGCTATGGAAAAATAAAGAGGACCTGAAGACCATAGCTGAGTACAACCTGCACGACTCAGTCATCACCCTGAAACTGGCAGAATACATCCTACCCAACATATTTGCCATGTGCCACCTGACCAACCAGATACCGAGTGACGCAGGCAGGTCGACCTATGGCCAGCTCGTAGAATCCTTTGCGATGAAAAATGCAGCAAGACTTAACACCATAGTCCCGAACCGTCCGTCAAGCGACACAATCTCAGACAGAAAACGGATTGACGCGATTGAGGGCGCATTCGTCGTAGAACCAGAACCAGGCCTGTATAATGACATCGCAGTACTGGATTTCAAGTCACTGTACCCGTCAATAATAGTTTCGCACAACATATCACCTGAAACCTTGAACTGCGCCTGCTGCAAAAACGAAAGCAAGAACAAGGTCCCTGACTTCCCGTACCATTTCTGCGAGAAGAGACGTGGTTTCATACCCATTATCCTTGAAGATCTTCTGAATGGCAGAACAAAGATCAAGACCCAGATGAAAAACCTGAAGCCCACCAGCAAGGAATACATACTTCTTGACAAGAAACAGTACGCGTTCAAGACAGTAGCAAACGCGTTCTATGGCTATCTGGGTTTTGCCGGCTCAAGATGGTACAAGCGGGAGTGCGCAGAATCTGTAACTTCATTCGGCAGGCACTACATCCACAAGACCATGGCT
>DAOVVY010000049.1 GCA_030636885.1 Candidatus Nanohaloarchaea archaeon | reverse complement strand
TAGTTGCTATTATTTGGCAAGGGGTCATATATATAAGAATTGGTGCCTAACAAGTATTATAGATAAAATCTACCAATAAATATAAACACACCTCACCTAATATATTCTTATGGAAGTCACAAAAACCATTTTCGCTCATGCCTTGAAAAAGATAAGTCCCACTGCAGAAGAGGTAGTCTCAAACCAGATCATGTTTGATGATATACGCAAATTCATAAAGCAGAAATTTTCAATTGATGCGCGGTTAATGGGTTCAGTTGCCAAGAACACATTCATTGCAGGAGACAAGGATCTTGACATATTCATATTTTTCCCTCCTAACACAAAAAAGGAAGTCCTAGAGACAAAAGGCTTATTGATTGGGAAAAGCGTGTTCAAAAAATTCGGTGGAATACCTCAGGTAAGTTATGCGGAACACCCGTACACAAAAGGAAAAATAGGCAGTTTTGATGTTGAGATAGTGCCTGCCTACAAGATAACTTCAACAAAAAAGCTAATCTCTGCCGTCGACCGCACACCTTTTCACACTAAATATGTCCTTGATAACTTAAAACACCCAGATGACGTGCGCCTTCTTAAAAAATTCATGAAGACCATCAATGTCTACGGTTCAGACCTTAAGACTACAGGTTTTTCCGGATACTTGTGCGAGCTCTTGATCTTAAGATGTAAAACCTTCAATAACCTATTGGCACACGCACAGAAATGGGGCTATCAAGAGATAATGGATCTTGAGAACAGTTACAAGAAATCAGAATACAAGACTGTGCGAACCAAATTCAAGGATCAACCATTAATCTTTATTGACCCGACCGACAAGAACCGGAATGTTGCGGCCGTTCTATCAAAAGACAAGCTTGCGCAATTCATATATTTTGCAGGAAAATTCATGGACAACCCGTCAATTGATTACTTTTTCAAGATTGAGAAACCGAAAGACCAAAGACAAATTTTGCGATCAGCAAAAGAGCGTGGCACATTCCACATTGCAATCGGTTTCAAAAGACCAGCCGACATAATTGATGATATATTATATCCACAATTACGACGATTTAGGCGACGCATCTCAGACTGTCTTAAACATGAAGGGTTTGTCATACTCTCTTCTTGGGAATTTGGCAACAACGAATGCGGTATTGCTTTT
The DNA here is from genome assembly GCA_030636885.1 of Candidatus Nanohaloarchaea archaeon. GTDB lineage: Archaea > EX4484-52 > EX4484-52 > EX4484-52 > GLR71 > GLR71. The sequence continues at coordinate 5,271 of DAOVVY010000049.1, read as the reverse complement.
GAGCTGTTGAACCAGACCGTGCCGAGATTCAGGAAGATGACCGGCCCGCGCATCTTCGACCCGAAAAAGAACAGGGACAACTTTGAGGACAAGTATGAAGATATCTGGTTTGAGGGCGACAGTATGGTGGCTGAAGTCAGGCGCAAGCATTTCGACATAACATCCATGCTCGGATCCTTCTTTGACTGCGACACGAAAGCGTTAGCTGATAAAGGAATACCGAAGAACCTTGCGCAAGAGATCGCAAAGAACTATGCCTTGGTCGAGGGCAAAGATCTCCTGAAGATAAAGAGCGACGACTTCTGGAAAGGATTGAGCAAGAGGATCTAGATTCAGTATGAAAAAGATTTGATGAGATAACAAAATTCTTTTATCTTTTTCTATACTATATTAATTTATGGCAAAAAAGATATGGCAACGCTGGTTCGCACGAGAGTATAGCGTCCAGTACTGTGAGATTGCGATAAGGACACTAGGTCCACGCGCAAGCAACATATTTTCTTTTGATTTGGAAGATGGAATCTTATTTGTCCCTGAAAACAATAATGCTGTATGTTATATGGACAAATCTGCAAAAAAGACCTTTATCGATACTTGTGTCAATAAATTCGGTTCTGATATGGCTAGTCTTCGGAAATTTATAGATATATTTGATTCTCTTGGAAAAAGATATATTGAGATTTCAAAAAGTATTAATGATTCTGATTTAAAAAAGAAGACCAATTCTGAACTCAAAAGATTATACCTCAATTATCAGGATGTGGCTATAGAATATTCACTTATCGGTCCTTTCGTTGCCTTTGTTTTGGCAGAGTACTGGTTTGAAAAAATGGAACCGACAGTCAAAGACTTGGACCAAGATATTCGTGCAGCTCTATTTCGCCCGATAAGACTAAATTCGGTAGTAACCTTAAATGAAAAAGCATCAAAAATAGATGTCAATGATAAAGCCGCAGTCAAGACGTTGTGGGATGAATACAGATGGTTGTCCTGCCTTGACATCCACAAAGTACCATGGTCTTTGAAAGATATGCGCGAGTTCATAAAAAAAGCAGAACCTATAAAACCTCAAAAATACGTTTTCCTTGAGGCTTTGAAGCTATCTGGTCTAGAAGATAAGAAAGAGATGTTTGAGATGATACGTGAGCTTGCATTCATAAGGGATGCACGTGATGATTACCGACGAAAGGGAATCTTCTTTGCAAGTAAACTTTTCGATGAGATTGCAATGCGCGCAGGCATTACTCATAAACTTGTCGCATATCTTACTGAGGTCGAAATTGTAGATTTCCTTGATGGTGAGATGATTGTAGATCTGTCAGTGCTTGAAGAAAGAAAAAAAGGTTTCCTACTTTATGCAGACAAAGGGGATATGATCTGTAAGGGAGGTAATGTTGCCACCTATCTCAAAGGTCAAGGACGCGGTGTTTTGGAGCGGGCAGTCGGCTGGAAATGTAGGGGGGGTTGTTCTGGTAGGGTTACAGGTACTGTTAAAATAGTTCGTACAGTCCATGACATTATAAAAGTTGAAGATGGTGATGTTCTTGTAGCTACGGTCACCCATCCTGATTATATTATCGCCATGCGTCGTGCAGTTGCCATAGTGACTGATGAAGGTGGTGCATTGAGTCATGCGGCAATAGTGTCTCGTGAGATGGGTATACCCTGTGTTGTGGGGACTGGTACGGCGACACGTGCCTTGAAGAATGGTGACATGGTCAGTGTGGATGCGAATCGTGGTATTGTGCGGAAATTGAAAAGATTGATTTAATCTATAAAATTAAATCAGATAACCTTCTTTTCGTCAAGAAACCCCTTGACTGCCTCAAATATCAATTTATGTCCGTCTGTATTTGGATGCAGACCATCCTCAAGTAATCTGTTGGGTCCTGATTTAGAAAAAACTTCAAAGATATCAATGAACTCTGCGCCATTTAAAGCGCATATTTTACTCATTATCTTATTGTATTGCTTAACATTTTCATTTGTGTAATAAATGTCAGTTGCCCAAGGGATTGGATTTGTCTTGTCTTCATCAACAGGCGTGATACCTAAAAAGATAGTTTTTGCGAATCTCTTACTTGATAAATCTATAAGTTTCTGTATATTTTTCTCAAATCGCTTTATAGGTACCCAGTTATCTTTTTTACTCTTGAGGAAAGAAGAGTCATTAGTGCCTAGCGCAAATATGATTATATTTTCCTTATTTTCAGAAAGTCTTGATTTAGTCTCTGTGTCAAACCTTGTAATTATATTATCTGAAATCTCTCCTGAAACTCCAAGATTGTATATCAAGCACCAGAAATCCTTATCTGTTGAGTACTTCTTGTTCTTTTCATTAGTCAAGTTCTTAAGTCTCTCAACCCATCCACCTTGAGCATCCCACGCGCCCCAGGCTATACTATCTCCAAAGACAAGAATATGTGTCATAATGACTATTGATTATGGTTCTTTTTATATTTTAGAAATCATTGAAAAAAATAATGAAAAATAAAAGAAATCAAACAAGCGTACTGCTTATAGTCTCGATATCGCCCACACCGCTAATTGCTGCAAGTGTGTTCTCAATCTCATCCATACCGCCATCTGAATCGATTGTGATGACCATGACAAGAAGTGCGCTCAATCCGAAAGCGATAGGTTCAACCTTCATATCCTCGACGCATTCAACTTTTTCTTTGATGTCTGCCTGCATCTTATCAAGATCAGTTTCAGCCGATTCTGGCATAAGTTTGAATGTTGTTGCAACTCTACCCATTTGATTCACCTATTGATTTAAGGTCCTACAAATCCGCATTTAGGGCATTTGTATTCGTTTACAAGTTCCTTGCAACTGTCACATCTGACAATATCTGCTTCAAGGCACTTTGGACACTTGAACTTAGAAAAATGAATTCCTGTAGTAACATCTTTTCCGCATGTAATGCATTTAGCCATATAATCACCATTTATATTAATGATTCAGTTTTAGTAGAAATCTTTAAATATTAAACCTTCGATGTTATTGTATTAAATGCCCTTGTAGTTTAGCTTGGATAGGACATTAGGTCGCGGTCCTAATACCCTGGGTTCAAATTTCAAAAATCTGGAGATTTTCTCATTTCCAGACTTTGTCTGAAAATCCCAGCAAGGGTACTTTCTTTTTAATTTCAAACAGAACTCAACATTTATCCTCAACGTGCTTATCAATAAGTCTTTTAAGTTCAAAGATGTGTTCAGTGCGCAAGAACACCCGCGCAAGAGTATCAAACTGTAGCATAAAGTCATTATGTGGGCTTGTTATCTTTTTTAGAGATACATTAGAGCCCTTACCAAGATGCACAGTGTCATATCCAGTCATTAGAAGTCCACAAAGTTTATACATCGGAAAAGTATATAAATACATCAGTTGTGCACGATAAGTGAATATTTTGATTTATGATTATCTCATAATAATTCATATCATCATTAAAAGAACATTTTATGCCGATATAGATAATATTTTAAAGATTGACAATGCTTTTAATTTCATGGAAGTTGAGATTAACGAGAACCCCGATACAGAGTTAGATATGAAACATAAAACATATTATGAAATAACTCTTACTGACGAAGATTTAGAGATGTTGATGAAAGATGAAGAATTAATATATCCACATTCAGAATTAACAGAAGAAATGCGAACACAATTTATTTTCATGATTCCCCCATACGATTCAAACAAAAAATTTCAATTATACCATGGTGATACATCAGGTAATGCATTATATACAAATGTATTCTGTGATTATCGTGGTCTTGAGAATTTCAAGGATGGGATTAGATCTTTAGGGATACTACCTATAGAAGATGAATATTATAATGAACTTATTGGCGAAGATGTAACTCTAACTTCAGGTTATGTCGAGATAAAATTAGAATAAAACTCTTGATAATACTGACTTTAATCCAGCACATCATCAAAACCACTCTTGAACTTTTTCTGAACGGTGGGTGCGTCTTCTTTTGAATCTTCATCCTTTTTGTCTTCAGAACCTTCAACCTTCTCAACGACTACTTCCGGAACATCAATCCGTGCCTCTTCAGGAAGGTACCCGGTCTTCTCCCGCCTTTTGAGTATGACCTCTTTCTTCCTTTCGACAATCTCTCTCAGTTTTTCAGGAAGCTCATCATCTTCGGTAAAGGACACATCTCGTGCATCAATAGCCAAGACCTCTTCACCGGCCTCTTTAACGTCTTCAACCTCAGATTTTTCCTCTTCTTTCACCTTGACCTCAACATCTTTCAAGACATCATCAATGTTTGTATTCCCGAAATAATCTTTAAGTTCAGCCGCGCTCTCAATACCGAAATAATCCAGAAATTTCCGTGTGATTTGTATTATGTTGGTGTGTCCTGATGCCTCGCGCCGGATGAATCCCTTGTCCTCAAGCTCTTTCAGGTGGTCATACGCCCTGTTTCCGCGCACCTCAACGATATTGCTCTGCTTGACCGGGTTCTTGTAGGCGATCAAAGAAAGTGTCTGCAGCACCGCTTTAGGGAAATCCTTGTGCGGTGCAAGCCCGCTCACATTAGTCTCCATATCAGAATGGACTTTCATCTGGTAGAGTCCGTCCTGCTCAACAATCCTGAGACCTCGCCCGCTATATTGCTCTTTCATCTCGTCAATCAATTTTTTTATCTTGGGTTTGGGTATCCTCGCGACCTGATACAGTTCTGCAAGCGATATGGGTTTGCCTGCAACAAAAAGAGCGGCCTCTATAAGTTTTTTCTTATCTTCCTTCAACAGCAAACACCTTTACTTGCAATTATTGTTGTGCTACAGTTAAATATATTTCACCGAACATTTCAGGCTGGTCGATAGATACCCTTTCCTGATTGGACAGGTGAAGCATAGAATTAAAGTTCCTTATTACCTTTTTTTTATCAGATAGGTCAACAATTGATGAGAATTTAAGAATGTTGTCCATTCCTATCTTATCGCATATCTTCTCAAAAAGCTCTTCAATATTATCAGTTATATCCTCGCCTAAAAGATCAATCTGGAAAACCTCACGCGCCTCTCTCCTGTTCTTGATGGTCATCGCATTGTCAAGCGCATTGATAAGTTCATCAAGTGTGACCTTACCTTGCGGTTTACGGAATATGGGCACGCTTATAGGTGGGATCTTGATGTCGGACACATCAATCTTTTCAGCACCAGTCTCAAGATTATACGCTTCCTCTTGCGCATTTGTCTCCTCGACCCCCTCCTCTTCAACAATCTTGAAAGTGTCGACTTTCATCCTGTAT
>DAOVVY010000011.1 GCA_030636885.1 Candidatus Nanohaloarchaea archaeon | reverse complement strand
GATACAAAAATAATAGACACCTTCCTGGCCCACATAAACGAAAACCTGCCTGGCATGATGGAGCTGGAATTTGAAGACCTTTTCAAGACAGGCATATTCGCAGCAAAAAAGTCAGGCACAGGCGGCGCAAAAAAGAGATACGCACTCATGAAGGCGTCAGGCGAACTTAAGATACGCGGTTTCGAGCGGGTACGGCGCGACTGGTCAAGCCTAGCAAAAGAAACTCAGGAGAAAGTGATGCGCCTTGTCCTCACAGGAAAGAGTGATGAGGCGACAGACTATGTAAAGACTGTAATTGCCGACCTGAAATCAGGAAAAGCGGACATGGACACATTGATAATCCACAGCCAATTGACTATGCCTACAGAAAAATACATACAGATCGGACCTCACGTGGCGGCCGCAAAGAAAGCGGAAGCGAAAGGCATAAAGATTGAGCCTGGAACAGTGCTCAGATACATAATAACAAAAGGCACAGGATCGATAAGTGACCGCGCACATCTGATACAATTTGCAAAAGACTACGACCCCAACTATTACATCAACCATCAGATACTTCCGGCGTCATTGCGGATACTTTCGGCGGTCGGTGTAACAGAAGACCAGCTATTGAACAAAGGCACTCAGAAAGGCCTATTTTCATTCTCTGGTAAATAAAAAATTTAATTAATAATACGTATCTTACTGTATCTATTTTCATACTTGACTTTTCAGAGTATTATATTCTTGAGCCCTTTATGAGTCCTTTATGAGCCCTTAGAAATAAAATATAATGAGTGCCTTTTCCCGTTTTGCCACATTTAGTGAATATTTTTTTATCTACAAGTTCGCTTAATTCTCTTGTAGCTGTAGGTTTTGAAACATTGTTGATTTTTTGATAATTTTTATTTGTCATTTTTTGTTTTCCTTTGATATAATTTATCGATTTCTTCTGTCTTTCATTTAAACCTATTGTATTAAGGGATTCTTCAGTCAAAATGGATCTCCATATTATTGTAATAAAAGAACCCATGGCCTGTTTGAATTCTGGTTGGGGTAGTCCTAATTCATTACATTTCGCAATAATATCAATAGTCCCACCACCAACATCTTCTACATACGCTGCTTTGTAAAATTGTTTGAAAATCAGAGGGTTATATGGTACTGATGGATGTGCTTTTTTTAAATTATCTACATTGAGTTGTGCGGGCAGACTGCCTGGATTCCAGATTTCAACCCGGTCTGGAAATACCCTTACCTGAACTTTGGAGGGTGATGTGTAATCCCTATGAACTATTGCATTTACAATAGCTTCGCGCACAGCTTCCCGTGGTAACTCATAAGGATTACTCGCTTCAGTTTCATCTGGATGAATCTCAGGTTTAATCTTCTGCCGAATCTTTTGCGATATTGATTTCAATGTTGACTCAGATACATGTTGTCCTACAACAGATTGACCCTCGATCCCAAAATATACAGCCCCTCCCTTATGATTCAAAAACCCACAAACTGTCTTCAATGATTTTTCGATCTGTGCTGTTGACTTCTTAAATTCAACCCTATCATTCTCACCATTTAAGACAATCCCGACAAGACGTTTTTCATCCATAGTCTTTCATATCCAAGCATCCTCAATCTTTCCCAAAAAGCCCAAGTATCCAAGCGATAATGCCTCTTCTCTCACCAATCCCCGAATCACGACTTACATAACCTGTTACCACAGCAACCTCTCTCTCATTTTCAGAAACATCCACCGTATCACGTCTTATGTAACACTTATATAAGTCTCGACCGCCACCGATTACAAGCACCGAAACATTTTCAGAAACAAATGAGAACTCAAAACTTTTCTGTTCTTTTTTATCCACTGAATCTACATATGAATACAATTTATCTCCATCAATTACATAATATTCGATACCTATATCTGCGCTATCTCTGTTAGTTATTGTCACCTGTCCCAAAGTCCCGAGCAGCCCACAATCAACAGATAACGTATCCCAATCAAGACGCGATTGCACAGATATCCAACGTGATATGTCATACTTACGCCCTGAATAAAACATTCGCGCCCTGAACCTGTAAAGTCCTGATGACACATTCTCAATTTTATTAAAGAGCACAACGCTATAGTTTGAATAAGGAGCAATCTCAAAAACTTCTTTATTTGCATTCCAGTTGTGCGACCATAAAGAATCATTGAGTCCGTCTGAGATGAGTGTAGTATTATCATATGCATAAGAATATATAGTCACATTCTGTGCGATACTATAATTATTGAACACTATTATTCTTGTCTGAAACACGTCACCTACATATACAGTCTCATCAAATTCCAAGACGTCATAAATCTTATTTTTTGGCGCACCTGAAACTGCCTCAGACTTTTGCAGATATGTCGCAATATTATTTATTGTCGCATCCCCACCATTCTTACAAATATTGGTTGGGATAGTTTCAGAACTCTCCTCGCATCTAGAATTTACATCAACAAAAATTTCAATTTTCTTCTTAAGTATAATATCTGAATAATATTCCCAACCGTCATCCCCATAACTGCAGGCCCGAACCGTAACTGAATAATTGCCGGGCAGATACTCTAAATCACAATTATCTTTCAGGATAAGCGGCAGGTTCAAATAAAACTCACTATCTGCCCGAACATTACGTATCTCAACACCTGTATTGACTTCACAGAAATTTTGATAGACCGTCTTTCCGTAAAGATCCCGACTTATCTTTTTAGGTCCTGATACATATCCGATAATACGCAATTTACCCTGATGAGACAAACCCGATTGATATCTGACACCAATCGTGGTTATTGCCCCAAAATCAAGGTTGTCGTGTATGCTTATTATCTCAAGTTCCTCTTTTCCGCCCTGTCCACCATCTGCAGGGTTATCATTTACAGTCTCATTGATTGCAGGTGCATCTTCATCTTGTCCTGCCACAATCTCAAAAGTTGTATATCTGGTTGTGTAAGTCCCGTTGTAATCAAAACGCATATAGACTTTGTATGTCCCTACACTTTCAAGATATGTGTTCCAGTCATATGTCAGAAACCTTGTGCTGTTTGCATCAATACCAACTACAAATTTGTTCTCAATGATATTCCTGTCAAGATACTCATATGCACCTGTCTCAGTTCTATATCCGACCTTGATCGAAAAATTTCCGCCAGCCATATAATCATTAGGGTTGTATATAGACACATTGATTGTCTGGTTATCTCCTAAAGTTACATTCACTGCATTTATGTCAAGCTGTACCTCTGGCGCAACCATCCAAATTGTGGTGGGCAAGTCTACGGCATAGACCTGAGTGCATACGACAAGGAAGACAAGAGTCAGACAGATATATAAGTACATTTTAATCTTTCTGTCCATTTCTTTATCGCCTCTAACACATCTATTTGCGCAGACCTGCCAGTATATAGTTTGGTGACAACTGCGGTGGGTGACTTTGTGTGATTGGAACTCTGGTGGTGTTGAGATTCCCCATATCTAACCTAAAACTAAAAACCAAAAACTGCCATACTTTTTTAAATATTGCACATAAAATGACACACATGGACAACTCAACTTATGACAATTATATAAAGGCTGGTAAGATTGCGGCTCGTGTTTTATCTGATGCACGAAAAAGAGTTGTGTCAGGTGCCACATATCTAGATATAATACAACAGACAGAACAGCAAATAACTGATGCGGGCGCCCAATTAGCATGCCCTTCAACTATCTCTGTAAATGAGATTGCAGCTCATTATACTCCTCTTTTAAACGACACTTCAACAATTGCTGACAACGATGTTGTCAAACTGGACATTGGCGTTATGGTGGCTGGGTGTATTGCTGACACTGCAACAACTGTATGTTTAAATCCTGCTTACGATGATATGAACAATACTGCAAAGTCCGCACTTGAAAAAGCACTCAAGCTAGCAACTCCCGGAACTAATGTTAGCGAAATCGGTGCAACGATCGAATCAGAAATTATCTCAAAAGGTTACCGTCCTATTGTCAATCTGAGCGGCCATGTCTTGACATCTTATGAATTGCATTCAGGTTTCAGCATACCTAACATAAAAACCGACACAAATGACATACTTAAAGAAGATATGGTTTTGGCAATTGAGCCTTTCGCAACTGATGGTCGTGGTCTTATCAAGGAAATAAGCAAAGTTCAGATCTTCAAATATCTTGCGCAACGCCCAATACGACTCCCTGCCGCACGAAAAGTCTTAAATTTAGCAAAAACAAAATATCATACTATGCCATTTACTTCGCGCTGGATAACTGATGTAAGTCCATTGATGCTTGATTCTGCACTGCGCCAACTTGCCGACTCAAACGCAATCTATATGTATCCTGTACTTAAAGAAGCGGGATCTGGCATGGTAACTCAGGCCGAACACACCGTGATTGTAAGGGACAAACCAATTGTGACTACACGAATTTGATTGTTTGCTTAGTTTTGATTATGTTATGCTTATTGCTATTAATTTAAACCATTGTCATTGGTTTCTAATACTAACATATAAATAATCTTCTTTACAAACAAATATTATGTTCTCAAAACTTCTTTCATTTTTCCTTCCAAAAGACGATAATTTTGTAAATAAAGATGAACTCAATCTCCTTGTAGATACAGTCTCCAAAGGTTTCCAGGCACACCGTGACAAATTGATTGCAATTGAACAGATGTCTGCACAAACAACTGAAACCTTTAACGCCTTTGGCTCTCGCCTTTCTCATCTAGAATCAAACAATACGGACATAACTGACATCCGTTCTGCAGTTCTTGCAACACAAGACCAACAACAAGCAACCGCAGATAATATTGCAAAACTATCTGAAAACATTAATCATGTTCAATCTTCTTCAAAATCAGGTTTTTCTGACTTAATGCAACACATAACTTCGTTAAACGCAAGGATTAAACAATTAGAATCGCAACCGACACAATCATTTTTAACTCGCGCAGACCTTGAGTCCTACCATGCAACTACAAAACAATCCTTGGATTTACGACTGAACAACCTTGCTGCTGAAATCAAACGCCAGACTGCAGAAACAATAAACACGATACCTCAAGAGAAACCTCAAGTCCTACAAAAAACAAAAACAATCGAGGTTGAACGCGACGTCGACGTATCTAATCTGACTCATCTTGAAAAAAATATATTGAAAACATTAGTTGAACTGAAAGTCAAAAACAATGTAACTTCAATAAGTATTACAGATCTTACTAATTTGATATATCCTGAAGGGGCAGTAACCTCAAAACGCCCGACTGTTTCAGCTTATGTCTCTAAGCTTACTCTTAGTGGTTTCTTACAAAAAGCGCGCAAGAACAACAGCGTATTCATATCTATACGAAAAGATAAAGTGATAGACTATTTCACACAGGAGAACTATTCTCATTTAAAACGCGTCATTTGATTATATCTGTCTATTTATTATCTTTTTAGTCTCACATTTTTTATCGATTTTTTAGTTTATCGCGATTATTAACTAAATTATACCTATTTGATGTTGTATATCTTTGGTAATTTGACTGACTCTTGATGTAACTCATGTCTTGTTTACTCGTTCTCGTACTATATTTTCTCATACTATCTATCTATTATTTTGCCTTGATTATGTATGTATTTACGTATCTTCTCAATTAAACTTTACTCTTTTCTGTTAGTTTTTGCATCTCAATTAAACTCCTGCCATTCTAACTCTCTCATTTTTACCCATTTTTTTGTCTTAATTGTTGTGTTTTATATGTTGTATGTGTTTTACCTTGGTTTATCTTTGCTTTTGAACTCTAGTTTGTTATTTATCTTATTCTTTAAACTTACAACTTGAGAGGGTGTGGTTAGTCTGTTATTATGGGTTCGGATCATTAACTCTCTCATTTTTACTCATTTTTTTACACATTATCTGAAATGTCTCTTAGAATTCGTGTTTTTTCTAGTTATTTTTTGGGATTTTTGCGGGTGTTATGCTCACATAAATCGCGCGTTTTAATAGATTTTTATCGCAGCACACGCATCCTTTTTGTTTTCATGAGGTCATACTTCCTATTCGGGAAAGTCCTCTCTGCACGCACATTTTAGCCATATTTGCATCTTAATAATTTTTGTTTTATTTTTTCAGTTATTGATGATTTATTTTTAATCTACTCCTAATCTGGTGCCTAATCTATTATTTTTTAATTCCTTAAAACTGGATCTTATTTTTTTCTTATTTGCTCTTTGTATTTTTGTCTCTTTCAGACTTTTCAATTTTTTGCCCAAAATATAAAGTCCAATTACCCTACATTATTCTGCTCATATATGCTATTTTTTTACTATTTATTGCGCATGCATCCGTTTTTATATCAATTATCTCTTTTTTTCAATTAAATTCTTATTATTTATGCTCTTTTTGTATTTCTCGCGTATATTCTCTCTTAACTTTTTTCTTTTCTTTCACGTACACATATTATTTTTCTCTTGTTGTGTTATGTAAGTCCTTCTTGCTATCGTTTTTAATCTAACTTACATAACTTACATAAGTCTTGATCTCTTGGTATTTTTTAGGTTTTATTCACTCTATGTCTCTATTGTTATCGTTTTATTTTTGATTTGTATGTTTTTTTATATTGTGCTCCTCTGTCTTTTTTTTGGTCTTCTTAATATCTGGTTTGTATTATCTTCTTTGACTTATTATCTCTTCTCAAAATATCTTTTTGTATTTGTATGCTTCTTATGTGTCTGTTTTTTCATATTTTGTCTTACTGCCTTACTTGTGACTTATATAACTTACATAAGTCCTCTTTGGTGTCTGTATGCCTCTACTGTCTGTGTTTTATTGAATTGTTCTGTATCTACTTATGTAATGCTTACATAACTTACATAACTGCTTATATAACTCTTATATAATGCTTATATAAGTCCTTTTAAATCCTCTTAAAAACCTCGAAATTCAGGCATCTCTCGCGCAATTGCTTACGTAAGTATTACGTAACTCTTATGTAAGTTCTCCTCCTGCTTACGTAATGCTTATATAAGTCCTAAATTAAAGAATAAATATGTCTGCTCGTAATCTCTTACTTCAATTGCCACTCAGACAAACCTTTAAAAGGTTAATGAGATAAATGCCATTGTTTAAATTATATAAGGTAGATAACAAATGCCAGATGATAGATCAGCGTACACTAGAGGGCACAGTCAAACGTCAGCCCGTGGCCACCAGCCCACAGTCTTTTGCAGTTACTGCGGCAGAAAAGTGCCAAAGCATAAATGTTTTATTCAATACAGTGGATTTCACATAACTGATCCTGTTCTTAGAAAAGAGATAAACCGAAATCAGGTAAGTGCTGGAACAAACAAGATGTATGCATGTCCTGCATGTGCACGACATCGTGGTATTATAATGAAAAGAGATCAGACAGGACGTATGGTCTCTGTAAAGAAAAAGTCTGGCAAAAGATTATAAAAATAACACATTTTTGTGAGACTTTTTAATTTGGGTGATAAGTATACCTTTGAGAGGTTGGTTACGGCAGAAATTAAATAAAGCACATAGTAGTGCTCAGCCATATGATTTCTCAAAGGAACTTGATTCTTTTAACATTGGTGGTTCTGAATCTCAGATATTTCATGATATTCCTAGTGATTTAGAAAAAATCGACATAAAATATCCTCTAATACCTCCCTTTGCCTTTGCTTCAATAAAATGGAATCCTTCCTCTAATTCTTTGGTCTATTCTGTAATAGAGCCCGCACTTGAACAAAGGGATCGTGAAATTTACGATGAAATAGAAGAAACCTTGTCAAATATGCTTGACATCAGACTAACTCAACTCAAGTCAAAAGACGATCTGTTCAATTATCTTAAGGAAAATGTGAGAGATATCCTAATAAAGAAAGGTATAATTTTGCGAAAAGGTGAGATTACAAGAATTATGTATTATGTTTTCAGAAATTTCGTGGGTTTAAATGAAATTGAACCATTAATTCATGATTCATTCATTGAGGATATAGGTTGTGATGGGGTTACCGTGCCTCTTTTTGTACTTCACAAGAAATTTGGTTCAATTAAGACTGCTGTATATTTTAAAAACATGAAATCTCTTTCATCTTTTGTTGTAAAACTTGCTGAACGTTGCGGTAGATACATAAGTTATGCTGAACCTCTTTTGGATGGTTCACTCCCTGACGGTTCAAGGGTCCAAGCAACCTATTCAAAAGATGTGACTACAAAGGGTCCAACATTTTCTATAAGGAAATTTTCATCAACTCCCTTCAGTATCATAGATATGATTAATTATGGTACTGGTTCAATTGACTTGTTTGCTTATATCTGGTATCTTGTAGAACATCAGAAAAATTTCCTAATTTGTGGTACGACTGCTGCGGGAAAGACATCTTTATTAAATTCTCTTGTATGTTTTATACCTCCTCAAGAAAAGATAGTTTCTATTGAGGATACCCGAGAACTTCATCTGCTTCATGAAAACTGGATTCCTTCCGTTACGCGACAAAGTTTCGGTGCCGGAAAAGAAAAATATGGTGAGGTGACTATGTTTGACCTCCTTAAATCCTCATTCCGACAGAATCCGGATTATGTGATTGTGGGGGAAGTCAGAGGTGTTGAGGCATCCGTACTGTTCCAAGGCATGGCGTCGGGTCACTCTTCATTGAGCACTATGCATGCGGGTTCCGTTGACGAGATAATACAACGTCTGACAACACCTCCAATAAGTTTATCTGCGGGTCTAATTAATGCTCTTGATGTTGTTATATTTGTCCAGCACGCAGGTAGATTTGGGATAAATGCAAGGCGTATAAGAGAAACTGATGAAATATCCAATGTTGATGTCACAAATCTTAAAGCGGATTCCATAAAAACATTTTCATGGCAACCTTCAACCGATGATTTCAAGTCTAAACACAGTCTTCTTATAGAAAAATTAAGCATAGACTATGGTATCTCTATAAAAAAGATAACTGATGAAATTAGAAACCGATCTATGGTTCTTTTCTGGCTTTACAAAAATAACATACACAAATATGACGATGTTGCTTTATACATTTCTAAATACTACGCTGATAAGAACAAAGTTCTTTCTATGATTTCTGAAAAAACATATCATACTGCGCAGGGCATATTTACAAATAAGGCGTATAAAGAGTTAAAAGACAAGACTTTATTTTCATCAAAACCAACAGGTGGTGGTGTGATGTCCGACTCACAAGCATCTTCGGCAAATACCGAAACAAGCGGGGTTGAAAACGCTATTGTGAAGTCTATTGACTCTAACAAGAACAAGGATTCTGTGTCTCCTGACACAAAAACAGTTTCTAAAAAATCACCAAAAATACCCTCATTTAAAATTTAACTTTTTTTAATGATATGGCTTGATTTTCTTTCAACTATAAAAACATCTTTGACAAAAATAAGGTTAGTGTCTATAATGTCAATAAAAAAGAAATCATCAAAAATCAAAAAAAAAGAGACAACCTTGGAGGATGAAGAAAATCATCTTGAACTGTTGCGACAGCGTCTTAACAAGCTTGGGCTATCGTTTGAATCTACAAAAAAATCAAATAACAAAACAAAGACACATCTTTTATTTAATGAATTGATAGCTTCACGAAGTACCAATCAGATATATACTGCCTTGGGCAAATATTTATATTCTAAAAATTCACAATTTTTCAAAAAATTAAATTCGGCATTGATATCATCTGATTATGACTCTGTTATTGAAATATATGTGGGTAAAATGTTTTTATTTTCTACTCTAACTTTCATAAGTTCATCATTATTTTTTGGCACTGCGGTAGGGTTGGGTCTACAAGGGTTTGATATGACTTATTTAATGTTCCCCATATTTATTTCAATTTCTATTTTTTTAATGATGTTTTATGTACCCTTTGAGAAAGTGCACTCAAAAAATAAAAGTATAAACACTAATTTACCTTTCGCATTGACTCATCTTTCAGCTATTGCTTCTTCTGGTACACCTCCTGAGGAAGCATTCCGTATCATGTCTGAATTTAAGGAATTTGGACAGATAACACATGAGATGTCAAACATAACTAAACGGATTGATATCTTTGGTGAGGATATAACTGTTGCATTGAAACATGTAATCTCAACAACACCATCTGAAGCATTCCGTGAGATATTAGGTGGGATTTTAACAATCACGCAGACTGGTGGTAATCTCGATTCATACCTTACTGAAATGGCAGACATTGCCATGTTTGATTATCGTTTGGCAAGGGAGAAATATTTGGGTGCCCTTTCGACCTATGCGGATATGTATACTGCACTTTTAATTGCAGCTCCATTATTTTTAGTATCTATACTTGTTGTGATGAACATAATCCCTAACACATCATTACCTGGGGGGATGGATATAATGACTGCATTGTCCATTGGTGTGTATGGTTTAATCCCTCTGTTGAATCTATTATTTTTAGCATTCATAACATTTACTGCGCCGGAGATTTGATTTATGGAAACCTCAAACAAAAAACAGCCAAGTGTAATTAAGAGAAAGATAGATGTAATCCTTAACATCTATGATCGAAAAGCATTAAATTCCGCACTTATTATCTCTGTTAGCAGTCTTATGCTCCTTATATTCAATCAGTTTGTATTATCCTTATTTATATTGCCTTTCATGACGATATTCATAATGCTTTTTTCTGTGATTGGCATGGTTGTACCTTTGATTTCTTTGCAATATAGACATTTTCAGAAAATGAAAAATATTGAATCCAACTTCCCTAATTTCATAAAAGCAATTTCTGAAGGGTTATCAAGTAACATGTCACTTCCTCAATCAGTTAAATATGCATCCAAAAGTAATTTTGGCGAACTGTCTCCCTATATAGATCGCATGGTATCTCAGATGTCTTGGGGTATCTCTTTTGAACAAACATTCCATAATATGGCCCAATCAATAAATAACCGTCTGATAACGCGAGCAACGTCCACAATCATCGAGGCTCATACCTATGGTGGAAAAATATCAAAAGCTATGACTGCTATAGGTAAATCTATAACGGACATAGAAAAACTGCGCCGGGAACGAATTTCAAGCATATCAAGTCAGATGATGCAAGGCTATATCATATTTTTTGTATTTATTGGAGTTATGATAGGTCTTGTGGTGTTCTTATTACCTATTTTGGGCTCTGATGCACTTGGTGGTTCTGGTGTGACTAATGCAAATCTGGTTGCTCAATACACAGTAAAATTCAGGCACTTATCTGTAATTCAAGGATTCTTTTCAGGTATTGCTATTGGAAAACTTTCAGAAGGTTCAATTTCTGCGGGATTTAAGCACGCTGCAATTATGTCATTTATAGGTTATGCTGCATTATTACTTACCACACTCTAAAAAACTATTTATATGCATCCAACATAAAACATATTAAGTGATATTGATGTCAATATTCAAACAATCAAAAAAGAAAGGACTTTCACCATTGATAGCAACCGTCTTATTGGTTGTATTTACTATAGGTATTGCAACCATAATAATCTCTTGGATGAACACCTATACAAAAGATGCAACCGCTGATGCAAATCAAGATACACGAACCATGTTAGATTGTACAAATACAAATATAGATATTGATAATGTTTACATACTTTCAGAAAATAGTGTAAAGGTCATCGCACGAAACACTGGGCACAAACCTCTGATATTAAAAGAAGCATTTGTTTGGGATGTAAATGGGACAAGGTGTAATCTTAACATAACTGATGGGCTATTAGCTGAAAGTGAATCAATAGAATTGATGAATGATTCATGTACAACAACATTCACATCAGGTTGTCCTGAATTTGGTATGGCTACAGTATCAACAACCTGCAGTATATCCTCTAAAGTTGAAACACTTTCAAGTATTGTATGTAATGTTTGATGAAAAATGCAATAATAACAAAAACTAATATATACTATCAGATTAAAATAATATATATTCTGTTTAATATGTGGATGAATTGATATTTATGAAACGAAAAGGTGTATCACCATTAATCGCAGCAGTGTTGCTAATCGCATTCACTATGGCTTTGACCGCACTTCTTACTGCATGGGTTACACAATTTACAAAAACTCAGCAAGATGAATCCGAACAATATCAAGAAAAGATTGAATGTTCAGGATCAAATTTTATAATAAATAATGATTTCACACAAAATATACCGACCGCAACGGGTGGGAATTTATCTATTCGTTTTGAAAACATAGGTTTCAACGATATATGGATTGAAAACATAGCAGTTTGGTATGATGAAAGAACGATACCGGTCTATCTAAATTATGAACAATT
>DAOVVY010000063.1 GCA_030636885.1 Candidatus Nanohaloarchaea archaeon | reverse complement strand
GGTATCGGTACTGCTTGCATGGAGTCTCTTGATATTAAAGTTCAGAAGAAAGGGATTGTTGCAACCCTTAATCGGCTTGTGATGAAGGAAGATTTATATCCGCGTATGTGGAAATAGGTGTAGTGTTGATATTTTAATATTATTTGTGGTGTTTATATGGTTCTGAAAAAAGATTTGCTTGATGTGCTTGCCTGTCCTAAATGTAAGGGGGATGTATCTGTTAAAGGTATGTTTGTGGTATGTGAGGATTGCAAGCTTGCGTATCCGGTTTTGGACTCAGACGTTCCTGATATGCTGATTGATGATGCTTGGGCATTGCCTAAGGCTGAAAAAGCTGGGTTTAAACACAATCTTAAGCTTTGATGTGTGTAATATTTTTTAAAGTTTGGATTGTATACAAGAGTTATGCTACCTTTTAATGATGAATATGATGTTTTTTGTCAATATGTGACAAATAATTATGATATGTTTATAGATGATGCTGTTTTTGGTGTTGATTTTGTTACTTCTGCATTTAAAAAATTAGATATGTCTGATAAGCCTGATTCTGTTTGTAATAAGTTATATTCTGATTATGGTTCTATAAACATAAGGATTGATCTTGAAAAGGAATATTCTTTGTTATTTAAGGAAGATGATTATACTCAAGAAAGTGGACAAATGTTCAAGGCACTTTTTTTCTATGATATAGCTTTGCGTATGTATGATGTTCTAGGTTCTTTTGCAGGGTGTGATAATCCATTTTTTGATGAAAGTGACAATGCTGCTTTATCTTCTTTGATCCGTAGTATTTCTTATAGGTTGGATATTGATGATGATGTGTGTTTAGATTATACAAGTGCATTAGGTGTTGCTACTGATTTTATCGAAAATAATAAGAAATCATTGATTGATGGTCTTTTGGATAATAATGATTATACTTTAGCAGAATCGTTTATGGTTCGTACATTTTATGAAGATTGGATATCGTCTTTTTTTTCATATAGGCGGATTAAAATGAATATTCTTGTTGACAATATTTATATTGATGAGATGCGGTCTGAATTAAATGGGATTGCAACCTCTAAATTGGGTTCTGAGGATGAAAAAGTAGTTACCTCTCTTAAAATGCCTATGTCTTGTCATGCACATGATACTGGTGCGTATTCTTTTAAGCCATGGTATTCTCGGTTTAATATTGGGGTGCGTGATATAGCTATATTGAAATTGGTTGATGGTAATTTAGATTTGATTTATGAATAAAAACAAAGACTATTTAAAACTTCTGTCTTAATTTCATTTATTATTTTTATTTGTGCAGAGGTCGCTTAGCCAGGTAGAGCGCTGGACTTGAGATCCAGTGAGTCTCGACTCACGGGTGTTCGAATCACCCTCTCTGCGCTTTTTTTGTTTTTTTTGATGTTATTGTCATTTTTATGATTGGCAAAACCTTTATAAAATTATCAAGACTATTTCTGTTGTTAATATAGTGCGCAGATAGATTCTTGATTATTCTTTAACTTGATATCTTTGTGGGAAATATTAATATTTTCGGTAGCATACATTTGTTTGTTGCCGTTGGTTCTAAATACCCGGAACTAAAAAAAGGGGGAGTAAATATGGCTAAAAATGATATAAAAACTGATAAACTAAAAGTAAGTCCTAAGGCGGCTGCGGCTTCTTCTGCAAATAAACCTAGGGTGAAATTGTCAAAGAACATTATACGTATAAAAGGTACTGATGTTGTTTCTGATAAAAAGCTAGGTATTGCGCTAACTGCAATAACTGGTGTTGATTATAATCTTTCAAGAGCGATACTTCATGTTGCGGGTATGGATTATAATAGTTTAGTTGATGATCTTTCTGAAAAAGATATTGAAAAATTAGAAGCTATTATTGATGCTCCAACAAAGTCTGGGATTCCTGCATGGCTTTTAAATCGACGAAATGATTATGTTACTGGTGATGATATGCATCTTACTGGTTCTGATATTCGTTTAACACTTCGTGATGATGTAAATCGTCTTCGTAAGATTCGTGCGTATCGTGGTATAAGGCATGAACTTGGATTACCTGTGAGGGGTCAGAGAACTAAATCCTCATTCAGGAAGGGTGGCGTTGCATCCAGGAAGAAAAAGTAGGTGATATGTTATGGGAGATCCAAGGAAATCAAAAAGAATATTTAGCAGACCTACAAGACCTTATGATAAAGACAGGATAACTGCAGAAAAAGAAACTATGAAAGAGTTTGGTCTAAGAAGAAAGAATGAAATCTATAAGGCTGAAGCTTTCATAAGAGATATTAAACGAAGGGCACGACAGTCTATTGCTATAAAAGATGATGAAGTTGAAAAGACTATTCTTAACAAAGTCACAAAACTTAAATTGTTGGGTGAGGGTAAAGAAGCAACAATCGATGCAATTTTAGATCTTGATATGAAAGCTTATCTTGAAAGACGGCTTGAGACACAGGTTGTAAGACGAGAACTTGCAAATTCATTTTTGCAGGCAAGACAGTTTATTGTGCATGGTCATATCTTTGTGAATAATATCAAGGTGACTTCACCACAATATATCGTATGTGATGGCGAGGAAGATCTTATAAGTTATAATGCACGGTCAGCTCTTGTCTCTAGTTTTTCATACGGTCCTAAAAAGATTAAGGAACGTAAAGAATTTACAGGAAGAAGACCTTTTGGCGGTAGAGGCGGAAGACGTCCACCGTTCCAAAATAGACCTGGTAGTAACCAGGCGAGACCAGGTAATACTCAAGCTGGTGCATCTACTGGAGGCGTTAAGAAATGAGCAATATAACTAAGACAGCTAAACCTCAAAAGTGGGGTGTAGTTCATATATATAGCAGTTTCAATAATATCTTGATAACTCTTACAGATATTACTGGTGCTGAAACTTTAGCAAAATGTACTGGTGGTATGATGACTGATAGAGGTCGTGAACAGGCGGGACCTTACGCATCAATGCAGGCTGCACAACGTGTGGCTCAGGAAGCTAGTGAAAAAGGTATAACTGGGGTTCATGTCAATGTGCGTGCACCTGGTGGAAACAAAGCTAAAACTCCTGGAAAAGGTGCTCAGCCAGCAATCAGGGCTTTAATTAAAGGTGGGCTAAGGATTGGTAATATTAAAGATGTAACACCTTTACCTCATGATAAGACTCGTAAAAAAGGCGGAAGACGTGGAAGGAGAGTGTAGATATGAAAATTAAACTGTTAAATCGTGGAGATAATTCGCTTAAGTTTGAGATATCTGAAACTACGCCTGTATTTGTGAATTCTTTGCGTAGAGTTATTATGCAAAAGATACCTATACTGTCCATGACTAGTGTTGATTTCATTGATAACACTTCTGCATTGTATGATGAGATTATTGCGCACCGTCTTGGTCTTTTACCTTTAGTTTTTGATTCAAAGAAGTTTGTATTGACTTCTGATTGTAAATGTGAAGGCAAAGGTTGTTCTTCATGTCAAGTCAAATTTGTATTAAAAAAGAAAGGACCTTGTATAGTTTATGCAAAAGATATGAAATCAACTGATCCTGCAGTTAAATGTGTGGATGGTGATGTTGTGATTGTCAAGCTTTTGGACGGTCAGGCTCTTGATCTAGAAGGTACTGCAACTATTGGGTTTGCTGAAAATCATGCAAAATGGCAGAGTGCTATTGTGGGTTACAGTTTATATCCTGTATTGAAAATTGATAAAAAGCAACTTAAAGATGCTAAAGTATGTATTGATTCATGTCCATTAGGTCTTATAACTGCTGACCTTAAGTTAAAGGATCCGTATTCCTGTAACCTTTGCGGTTCATGTTCTGAAGCATGTCCTCCTGGGGTTGTGACTATTGAAGGTGACAGTTCAAGAGTAATATTCAATATTGAATCTGTCTCAGGTCTTAGTCCGGATGTGATAGTCCGTGAAGCAAAAGATATATTAGCAAGTCATGTTGGCGAGTTTGAAGAGGCTTTAAAGAAAGAATTAAAATGAGAATCTATGCAGGGGTCGCCAAGTCTGGTCAACGGCGCTGGACTTAAGATCCAGTGAGTCAGTCTCTACGAGGGTTCGAATTTAAAATATGATATTTGTATTTTTAAGGAATTCCCTTCCCCTGCACTCTCATTAAAAATATATTTATAAAGGTATTGGTATTAATTATACCTGTTCAATGCAATATATGCATTGTCTCCAAGTATGTAACATTTGATTTATTGGATGTTGCGCGCGAGGGAAACCATATAAGGAGGTTATTAAATGACAAAACACACGGGTCCTACAAATCCAGCAACAATCAGTCTTATACGAGACTTAAGAAAGCTGGGTTCAAAGGAAAATGCACAGATATGGAAAGATATAGCTAAATGGTTGGAAAAGTCTTCAAGACAGAGACCTGCAGTGAATCTATCTAAACTGGAAAAATTCTATAATGATAAACTTGAGATCATTGTTCCTGGAAAAGTTTTAGCTGACGGTATTATTATAAAACCTGTCAAAGTTTCAGCTCTTTCAGCATCCGGTTCTGCAATCAGTAAACTTGAATCTGTAAAAGGCAGTTTCACTACGATTTCAGAACTTATGAAAAAGAATCCTAAAGGCAAGAACCTTAGGATTATAGTATAGGTGATTATGATGATAGTTGATGGTACAGACCTTATACTTGGAAGAATGGCGTCTAAAGTGGCTAAAGTTCTTCTTGGTGGTGAAGAGGTAACAATAATCAATGCTGAAAAAGTCGTAATTTCTGGTAAACGGAAAGAGATTTTTTCAAAATACAAAGCACGACGGGATAGAGGAGATGTATATAAAGGTCCTTTTACTCCACGGATGCCAGATAGACTTGTCAGGCGGACTGTAAGGGGTATGCTTCCACGGAAAAAAGCTAAAGGTATTACTGCTTTAGGTAAACTTTCCGTACATATTGGTGCTCCTGTTTCTGTTAAAGGTAAACCTGAACAGATGGATGTCTCAAAAGGTAGTCTTAAGGATCAAAAATATGTCACTGTCTTAGAACTATGTCAGTGGCTTGGTGCGAAGGTGTAGATTTATGAAAATTATAAATACTGTGGGCAAAAGGAAGAATGCGGTTGCAAGGGCAGTCATAAAAAAGGGTACTGGTAAATTTAGAATTAATCGTATTCCTTTTGATCTTGTCAAACCTGAATTATCACGTCTTAGACTTATTGAACCTATAAGACTTTCCAAAGATGTTTCAGATAAGCTTGATATCGATATTGTAACAAATGGTGGCGGAACTACCGGTTTGATTGATGCTGCAAGGCAAGCTATTGCAAGAGGTATCGTATCATGGAGTGGTGATGATGAACTTAAGGGTAAATTTGTTGCTTATGATAGAAATCTTATAGTCAACGATCCACGAAGAAATGAGGTCAGTAAGGAATCACATTCCAGTAAAGGTCCTCGTAGAAAGAGACAATCAAGTAAGAGATGATGTAATATGATTATACCTGTACG
>DAOVVY010000031.1 GCA_030636885.1 Candidatus Nanohaloarchaea archaeon | reverse complement strand
GCTTTTGAAACCACTGTATAATTCCCTGATACAGCATCAACTGGAACAAACACATAAACATTAACCAATGAAGCAATTACAGTCCTTTTAATATTTGGAAGATATATATGTTCAAATTTCCCAAAATAAGTAGCATTACTCATATGAAACTCAGAAGGATTATATAATATAACCCACCCCACTGGTTTTTTAACGGTTTCAAAATAAACCTTATAATCCTCCAATCCCCCCGTCCAAAATAAAATATCAAACACAATATTTTCTCCAGCAACAGCACTCTCAAATTCGGATTTTTGTAAAGTCCCGAGATTTAAAGCAGACACATTTACAGATACGACTAATAAGACTACAAAAAATACAGCAATATAAATATAATTACGGTTGTGACTCTCCATTTTTAACTCCCTGTAAATAAACAGTTCCAGTATAATTTGCAGCAAAAATAGGTGGCACATTTATCCAGAACCAAGTTGTTATATTTTCAAGTGGTGCAACATCAAGCATTAAAGGTGCATAAGTTTCAGTCAGATTATAAGACGTACTATATTGATTAGAAACATTATTCCAAGTAAGATTCCCTATACCAAACACATACCCACGTACATCATCCACCATGTCAGTGCCTCTTATATACATATCAGTATTACAACTACCCTCCTGCACAGTTATATTATACAGACTATCAACATTCCCCACAGCAGGATTCTCATAGGTATTCGGACTTAATGGCGCTGTAAACTCAATAGATGTCCAACCAACAGTAATATCAACAAAACACGATGCGATTACAATTGTTGACGACTCAGTTTCATTTGGTGTTGTCCACCCAGAATCAGAACTGAAATTAACATCAATTTTCCAATCACTAAATGTTATATCAGTCGCATTAATTAACCAAGTAATATTACAATATTCATTTTCAGACAATGGATTTGTAGAACATGATTTTGTTGAAAATGGTACCGCTTCATCCACAAATAATGGTTGCGCACCATAAGTGATATTTATAGAAGTATCAGGATCTGAAGAGGTCTTGTTATATTTGATAGTTGCAAATACATTACCACAATCCGCAACATCACACACAACTGTTGCATTAACTTGAAATATTGTATCTAAAACAATGTTAGTAGAAAAATCCGTACTCGGTTCAACTAACACCACATTAAGACTAGAATTGAGTGAGAAATAAATAGTAGCCATATTCACATTACCTGCACTATCATTTGCCCACACAGTAACATTATTATTACCTAAAATAAGTGTTACAGTAGTGTTGGGTGAAAACGTAATATTGGATGCGCCATTCAAACTATACCACCAAGTATCTATTGTTTCATCAGAACTTACATTAAGATTAATAATTGCATCTGTATACGTAATATTCTCCGGAGATAAAATATACACATCAGGGCTTGTTGTATCTACTGTAAAATATAAAGTAACAGCCGATGCATTCATATTACCGGTTGTATCATTACATGAAAATGTAATATTATGACTTGCATCACTCAAACCTTCAATAAGACTATTCCAATTTCCAGAAGTATTTGACATTGTAACATTATTTGTTCCATCAAGTGAATAACCACACCAAGACCCATCCTCATCAAGTGTGAGATTTGCCCAGACATAATCCAAATTATAAGACTTATTTAATGGTGATTGTACAGTCACCTGAGGCACCACTTCATCAAGATACACAATTACAAGATCAATGTCATCCCAAAAATTCCTAATCAAAGGCATATCAGAAATTGCAGTATCAACCAAATTATAAAGTTTTATTTTATATGTCCCTGACTCAGAAAAGTTATTAATTCCAACATCAATAGACTCTGAAGTATATACGCTATCGCCTACAATTGACTGACGCGTAAAAAGCAATAGTTCCGAACTATCAGGTCTTATTAAAAATACTTTAATGTTATTCACAATAGGTGCCACTATACCCCATGTCTGTTTATAAGAAAATAATGCTGTCGCCGACACAATAGTACCAGAATTTAACCATACACCACCATCATTAGTAAGATTTCCAGAAACATTATACCCCGTATCAACCGCACTATCATTAACCTCAAAATACCAGACACCAGGATTATCCGCACCACCAGAAACATTAAAATTAGATGACGCCACACCAGAGGAATCATCTTCAGAATAAGACCACCCAGAAGAACTACCAGACGTAAAATTACCATTAACTATTAAATTTTGTTGAATAGAATATGTCAATGATAATAACAAAAATAATATGAAAAAACAAACCCCGAAATACTTATCTCTTTCAATATGTTAACACCTTTTTTCTTTCAGGTCTGTATATATATCAGAGATTAAATCCAATTTTAACTCAGACTTAACATCTTTTTTTACCGGTTTTGTGTCATCATTTGAATCAATCTGTTCTTTTTCAGTTCCTGTTTCAGTTCCAGTTTCAGTTCCGGTTTCAGTTCCTGTTTCAGTTCCGGTTTCAGTTCCTAGTTCAATTCCATTTATAATAATTTTAGTCTCTCCATCAGCCATATTATCAATTGCAGATTTAGTATCATCTTTAAACACTGAAACGTTCTCAGAGCCACCATTTACCATTATAGAATCATTTAATACTTCTGATGGAATATTATTTAATCCCGATGGATTAATTGTCTGGGTTGATGCATCTAGATTTTTTTTAAAAAACAAAGGTACATTACTTCCTTTTTTTGACTGACCCATATTACCATTCGATTTTTTTAAATTAAAGACATGCCTCCTTATATCAAATATAAGCGACCTATTACTCTCTCTTAATTTATCACTATATATATTTGTCAATCGTCGTTTCCTAAAAAAAAGTGCTGTTGTAAAACTTAATAATGCAAATATTGCAACAGACATAGTCTGCATTGGTGCCATAATAAATATAGAATTCCCCGTAGGCATACCAATTAATGAAATTTTATCCCATGCTGTACCATTTTTAGGATTATCAGATAACGTTGTAACTGTCAATGCCGTCGTGACAGTATCATTTTTTGGAGCTAATATATTCATCACAAAATTCTGTTTTTTTGAAAAACCCGCAGATGACACCTCAAATGATGCACTGATAAATTCTTTTGACGCATTTATAGGCACATCAAAATAGACAACCACTGGAACTTCTAAAGATTCCTTTAAATTATCAACAATCTCAGGATATATCATTTGATAATATTTTTCAGACACACCGTTCAACGAAAACGACATATTAATTAAATCAGATTCACCAGTATTTATCACTAAAAACTCAACTTCAGAAGTCTCGCCAGGATATATCCTAATCGTATCTGGACTTACAACTGCGACATTTTTACTCTTTACAACTTCAAAATTAATTATTTTCTGTGAGGGTATAAAAGGTGGTTTTGACACATTTATTAGAAGTGTATAATTTCCTTCAACTTTTGGATTTTCTATACTGAATGAAAACAATCCTTTTGAATCAGAGACATAATATTTTTCAATCAAGGTATCCGAAATTGACACATCAAGTATTGCTTCAGACACTACATTTTTCACAGTATCTTGACTAAGACCAGTTATAATTATAGGTTCACTGATAGTATATACAGTTTTATCAATAGTTGCACCCACAGTCAATGTATCTTCACTACCCACAATGTATGCAGCATTAAGAGCTGCGTCATCTATGGTTACAATCTTACGCAAACTATCTATTTTAGAATCAACAATCACCCAATTAGATAAACATTCCTTATTGCCCGTATCCCAGTCAGTACACCTATACGCCTCAATTGAATGGATATTATGGATCTTACTGGAATCATACTTAATCTTCAATCTGGCATTTTCATAATCTAATTCATCAGCAATTGCATAATAAAATATACCTTGCCCAGAAACTCCATCCACACTACTTGTTGGGAGCGCTTGATATTTTATAGAATCATCAAAATAATCCAATTCCACATAATAAAAATCAAGAGTAGATAGACTATCCTTTATTTGCAAGTCATATGTGTCTGGAGGAATCAAGAATGAATATTTCCCATCCACACCAGTCTTTACTCTTTTAATTAACTCTTCTGAATTGAATGTAATATCAACCACATGTTTACTTACAGTATCTGTAAAAATAACTCCTGACACAGGCATCACATATGTCACACTTTCAGAATCATATAATGAATCATTTTCATAATTAAAATATACTTTCGTTGTATACTCCCCAAAAGATAATGATGGTGCAGTAAATATAATATCATAAACATCATTTGTTGATGATGCCACCACCTCAGAAACTGTTACTTTTGTTGACCCAATACGAACTGATACCTGATCTTCAATAATGGTGATAGGCTTTCCTTTGTCTGTTGCTTTAACTGAAACAATTATTGTATCGCCCTCAGAAACTAATGTTTTATCAATACCTACAATAGAAAAATCTAAAATATCATATAAACTTAATGATTTTGTTGTAGATATTTCCCCCCCTAAATAATTAGCCGCAATAGAAAACGTATAAGTCCCTGCAACAAAATCTTCTGTTGAAAACCTTAAAACCCACCCTTTCTCAAAATCATAATAAGATTGTGATACTAATTGAATCTCAGTTCCCCCTTTAAAAATAGTAAACTCAATATCATTTGAGGTTATAGACACTCCATCTTTTTTAACAAAAACATCAAACTCAACAATGTCACCGACATATATAGCTCCCGTAACATCACTACTCTCAACACTCAGATTAGATACACTAAATGATATCGAAGTATTTACAGAATCACTTTCATTATTTTCACAATATAAAACCAATTCAAAAACACCGACTTTATCAAAACTTGAATCTTGTGCAGTCGAAATAGACAGATAATAAAGTCCTTCTGCATTCTGATTAAAGACATTTGATGGAAACAATGCCGTTGACGTGCTTATGTCTGCATACACCTCAGATATGGTCAAATTATCATCAGTACAATTAACAAATATTGTTTCAGTCTCACCAAGCCATATCTCTGAATCTGAAACAGAAATATTATTAAATATCGGC
Organism: Candidatus Nanohaloarchaea archaeon; assembly: GCA_030636885.1. Classification (GTDB taxonomy): domain Archaea; phylum EX4484-52; class EX4484-52; order EX4484-52; family GLR71; genus GLR71. The sequence goes on along the minus strand of DAOVVY010000031.1, from coordinate 3,117 downwards.
ACTGCAGAAACCAGATTACCTAAAGATAATACTAACATGAACACAAAAAATATTTGTCCAGATTTCATAATTATCTCCACATAAATTAATTCAACATATCAACAAACAGATTAAACCATTTTTTAAGACCTGTCTCTTTTTTAAGCAAAAACTTCTGTTCACCATAATATCGCCCATCCAAACTTACAGCAACCAAAGTTATTTCATTTTCATAAAACATACCAGTCTCATAATTAATAGGTACTACCTTTGTTTTATTTGCAATAACAGAATCCACCACAGTCTGTTCAAAAAGCCAACCTTTTGTATATTGTATAGGATAAACTATTACTCGCCCTACATTACCACTTGCCGTCATCTTAACTGTTATTTTATTATCATACACATGAATCCTATCAAGATTAATCACACCCTCATCTGCAAAAGATAACTCAGACTGTTCAATCTCATTAAAATCCCAAGTAATATTCTCTAAATCAATTATTTCATATGCTCTGTAAAGTTTTGGTTTTGCAACAATAATGGTCTCTGACGGTTCATACCAATACAAATTAATAGTCTCTCTTTGTCCAGGATTAAGCTTATGTTTTGCACTCCATATAGGTATTGTTTTGTTATCCCCATAAGACTTATCAAATACATCTAATCGTATGCGCGCACCATGAGCGACACTACCAGAATTAAACACATCATAACTTGCAACCATTACCTTATTATTTAATTGACAACACTCAATCTCTTTTGTTGTTGTATCTAAAACATCTGCAACATTGACATTTATAGCAGTACCATAAACAAAAGATATAGATGAGATCATAACCAAAATAAAAATTATAAAATAAAACCTATGCACAAACTTGACCTTACTCATTATAATAACCACTCAAATAATTTATATCTGGACCGTTTTACGACCAAATTAATCTCGCCAGAATAATCCCCAACTTGAGTATCATCCTTTGTTTCAAGCATAATCTCAACTTCTTTAACAACACCGGGCATAAGATAAAACTTATTATCATTAAAACCTACCATATCAGAAATATTACCATATGCAACAAAAACCATTTTTGCTTCACTTTCCTGAAGATTTGTCAATGTAAGAAAACGTTTACCGATATTACCTCCAACTGGAACAACACCAAAATTAAGACTTGCAGAATCTAAAGAAAAACCAATAGACAAATTACTATCTACAGCATTACTTATTTCAACAGATGTTGGATATTTGTTAATTTCATAAGTAAAAAACAAATCGTTATCAAATAAAACCGTATTATCCACAACAGGATTAACAGATTTAAAAGAAGGCATAGTATACACACTAATTATCACGATGAGAATCAAAGTAAAAAACACGATTATTGATGCTGATTTAATTAATTTATTCTTTTTATTATTTTTTAAAACTTTTTTCATAGATAACACAAAAATATATTGGTTTTAATCACTTATATAATTAATTAAAAAATGCTCTCAAGAGCCCATATTTTTATTAAATATAAAAAAGATTAATACTTACCGCTTATCCTCTCTTTTATATATCAGATATGCCACTATCAGAATTAATATAAACAATAAATAAATATTAGATTTTTCGCCAACAGATGTTGTTGAACCTGTTGTTACAATATTAATAATCTCTGGTTTTTCAATAATAATAGGTACTTGTTTAGCTGTTGTATTTGCACCATATATAACACTCGCATTCACCAAATAATTTCCAGGTAACACTTTATTCGCATTAAACCGCGCTTTCAACACAGATATATCCCCCGGTGTTGTATAGACAGTACCTGACATTGTCTCATCAAGCAATGTACCATTCTCATAAAATAACTGAACATCAGGACTAAAAGCAGAGACAGTAGCAGTACCAGCATTCTTAAAATAAACATTTAAATCTACATAATTACTAGATGTATCTTGCATAATATCTAAAATATCACCACTCACCTCACATCCACCTTCAACTATAAATTTAACTGTAATTGCAACCATCGCAATAATATTGACTGAATTGCCATCTTCTTTAGCTGCGTAAGGTGTAGGTTCAATTTTAAATGCATGATTACACGGCTCAGCATCGTCAGGCACATTCAATACAAAATTTACTCTTTTCCAATCAGATATAGTTCCTGCTTTTGTATTTAAAACATCATCTGTAGGTTCAAGCACATAAGGATTTTCTGGGAAAAAAACCCATTTAGAACTATCCTCTTCAGACACATAATTTACAATCTTCAAATTTTCAGGTTTTTTAAAAAAATCAAAATTAGACCGTGTTGATTTAAGACGCACCACAATCTCATCTTGTGATGATGTAACAATAAAAAATGACCCCACAACACTTTCGCCTTTTTTCAAAGTACCAAGATCAAGCATTAATGGTGACACACCCACCTGTAACTCTTTTGCGGAGACGGGTCCAGAAAAAAACAATAAAAACATAGCAATGATACAAATACATACAGTAATTTTAGACGAAATATGAAACCTTTTAAACCTAAAATTTATTGAATTTAAAGACATATCAAACATCACACACCATATAATTACATGTATACTGATAATATAAACACACTAATATTTAAACATCATAATCCTAAACTATACACATGAAACAAATATCCAGTGAATTAATTATAATACTTTTAATGTTCATTTTCATAAATTCAACACACACATATTTTCATGAATCCATACACGCAGATATTTGTAATAATTTTGGAGGAACATCCACAGTAGATTATTCATTTGCTATGCAAGGAGGAACAACAAAATGCTCAACTGCGGACGGTTCTACCTACCACACAATAAATGACATTGTAAGTTATACTGCAAGCATAATAATATTAACAATCTTTATGAGTATTATATATTTAACAGTCTTTTTTGAAAAAAGAAATGAACTCAAAGAAATAAAACGAAAATTAGCAATAATTGATTTAAGAAAACATTAAATATTATCCTAATTTTTTAATCTTCTTTTCAATGTTTACCAACTTCTTATCATTAAGCATCTTTAATTCAGTATAAGATTTCTTATTTAAAATACCCTCTTTAGATTCAGTTTCAAGAAGTTTCAACACCCTTTTAATTTTAGCTTTTTCATGT
>DAOVVY010000017.1 GCA_030636885.1 Candidatus Nanohaloarchaea archaeon | reverse complement strand
ACAAGTGGATAACACTCCAGACTATACATCAGTTGATAACCTTCCTGAAGATACACTAGTGGATGATACATCAACGAAAACACCCACAATACAAACTCCAGAATACACACCAAATGATAAGACCTTAGAAGGAACATCAATCAATAATATTCCGGGAAAAACATCATATACTAACAAAATAATTGCAGGAGGTCTAGTCCTAGCAATTGCAACTACTGCAGTAGCAAGTACACTAAATGACACACCAGCAGACATACAACAAAATATAGACAATATAAAAACAGAAATGTTTAAAAACGATTCAGAAAATCCCTTCTTCGATAACCCTATATATCAATATTTTGCAAATTTATTTTACCCTTTAGGAGACGGGAATGATACAAATATCACGGAAGATATGCCAACTAACATCACAACAACAGAGATCAAAGGAAACGTAACAGACACAACACCACCAACTTCTTACATTAGTATATATGACCACATATCAAATACCACGACAAAAATATCATTATCTGATTTTATAAAATATCTTAACGAAGAAGCACCATTCACAGACGGTCTTAACAAAGAAAGAATCATGCAACCAGACATAAGCGATGATTCAAACATATACAAAATAATTCTGAATGGCGAACATGTCATTGACGACCTTGATGAAACACAAAAAGAACAACTTCAACAAATAATTTCAAGAGAGCGAATGGGTGTTCTTGGTGTAACTGAAGGAAACGACATAAACATATACACAGATGATGGCAATACATTCCTTACACCAGAAAATTATAATGTCAGAACACTTAATCTTGATAAGATTTACCCTGATGAAAATCTATCGGAATCATTTAAAATATACAAAATAGGTACAGGTGGCACACCCAACATTGAACATATCACAACAGACCGAAAAGGTCTAAATAATTACATAAATTACTTAACAAAACACAAAACAGCACTGGAAGTCACAATAGATAATAACAATTATCCAGATAATAGGCATCATGTTCTTTTAACAGACATGAATGAAGGAATAATTGAACAAAATGCCGGGTTCTATGACCTCATAGGCATTATAAATCCAGATCTTAGTGAAGAGGAAAAGATAGATGCAATAATATTAATGGATGAAACACTTACGGATCTTGCAACAAGTGATAGTGATGGAAGCGCAACAGGAACAACAAGCGACGATGGTGGTGTCACAGGTGACTCCGGCAAAGATAAACCAGGAGGTAGATAATTATGAATATACGAAACATGATCATTACAATATTTTTAACGCTCATCCTAGCAACATCCATGGTCTCTGCAACAGTTACAGAGCCAAATATCATGCGTTATGGAGAGATCTTAACAAATGGTAATGTCCTTAAGACCACAGATCCCGTAACGGATGTAAACATAATAGGTTTCGTCTGTTCAAGCGAGGATTGTGCTACTGTAAGTCATGCTTTAGATTTGTCTAACGGGAATGTTATAGCAGACATAAATAACGCACCAGTATTGACTACAGGAACTTCAGATACAGTAAACGTAATATATCCTACAACCCACCCGAACACAGAATATGGATATGGTCTCTATGTATATAAAAACGGATACATTCCAAATGAAAGAGCAAAAATAACATGGGCCGGAACAGGAACAGTAGACGCATGGACTAATTACCTTACAAAGAAACAGTCATGTATATCAGCTATAAACAACCTGACAGTCCTAAACGCTGCGCAAGCAAACATACCTTTAATTATCAATATAGATGCAAGTCTTGACGCAACAACATACTCAGCAATAGAATCCGCTGGACCTCTTGAACACATACCTTCCCAGATAGAAGACCAGTATTCGGTTGAGACGACTGTAACAATGACAGTATATAATAGTTCTGACGATATTGTTTACACAGATAATTCTGTTGAACTTATCCCTTACAGTGATTCGATAACGGTTGAATTCACATGGACACCTGCCGAAGCAGGTACATATAAGATCATAGCAACAAGCACTGCAACAGATGCTAAATGTCTTTCATCAGACCCGCAGACAACAGAAAAAAGTGATATATTAGTATATGCAGAAGCACCAAGAAATGAATGTTACACAATACTTAATGGTCTTTCAGCATCAGACCCACAACCTGAGATAAATGAACAGGTAACAATAAGCTATAATAAAATAAGCAATCATGCAAATGATGAAGTCATGGGTGCTGGAAGTTATGTCCTTACACCAACTGAAACAGGTGTTACTTACACGATAAAAGACAGCTCAGACGCCACAGTATATTCAGATACTAAAACGATTTCTGCCAATACAAACGCAATTGACGCAGAGACTTACAGCTTTGAATGGACACCGCAAACCCCCGATACATATACTGTAACAGTGACTGGTGTTTGTGCAAGCGCCCTATGTGACGGACTTACAAATCCCACAGTCATAGACGGACCTATGACAATAACAGCTCTAGACACAACGCCCCCACAAATACTTACATTCACACCGACAGAAGACCAACATGTAAACACATTCAACCTTGAGGTTACAACCAATGAAGATGCAACCTGTAAATATGACACGACAGATACCGATTACAGCGCAATGGCAAACACGTTCACAGCAACAGGCACAACAGATCATACACAAGAACTGACTCTTGTTGATGGTACATATACATACTATGCAAGATGTCAAGACAACTATGATAACGCAAACCAAGAATCAAACATGACATCATTTGAAATAGACACAAAACCATACATAAAAATACATACAGACAACATAACAATCAACCAGACAGACAGGTTCAATATCAGCATAACCCTTGAAAACTATGGATACTCAACCGCAGAAGGTACATTGACAATAACCATCCCTGAAAGGTTGACACTTATATCTGGAAACACAGAAGACAACATAACAATTATTGCAGGAGATAATCACACTTATGAACTTGAACTAGAAGCCACATGGTGGGGCGACTATGTCATAGATATAGAAGCAGACTATAATAGTCAGATTGAGAATTCAAAGATCTATGTCCAATCCACACCGATACCGATATACGAATTCAGGATTGCATCCCCTGACGAGCTTGTCAAAGGAGATTCAACCCAGGTTGCAATAGGCATATACAACAGAGGTATTGTAGATGGTAACGATGCCACAATAGAGATATCAACAACATCAAACCTAGCGATAGTAGGTCCATCCTCAAAAGAGATAACAACCATATACGCAAACACAACAGAGCAGAATGCATCATGGGTTGATTTTGATATTGAGGGCATAAGTTCAGGAACAGGAACAATATACATCACAGTTGATGGTATAACACAGGAAAAGACAATAGTCATAAAAGATACACATCTATACATTGACCTTTCAGTAAGCCCTATAGCGCCTTTCAACATGTCACTTGGACGATCATTTTTAGTGACCGCTGTAATCTATAATACTGGAAATAGCACATCATTTGCAACAAAAGCAGAGATCGCTCTGGAAACCGGTCTTGAGACATCATCAACAAACCCAGTATTGCTTGGAGACATAGAACCAACTGTAAACGGGACGCCACCAATAAGACAAGAATGGATCATCAATAGTACATCATCTGGTCCAAAACAGATAAACATGACAATCATAAGCCTTTTTGAACCGGAATACAATGCATCAGAAAGTGTCATGATAAACATACTTGACCTCCCTGAACCAGTACAACCATTCATCACAATTGAATCAGATGTGGATGAAACAATACCATATGGCACCACATTTGATATAACCGCAAAGATAAAGAACATAGGTACTGATGCTTCAATAAACACACAAGCACAGATCTCAGGTGTAGATGGACTTGAATTTATTACAGCTCAGACAATAGACATTGGCGCACTTGAGATAAATCAGGAAACAACAATCACATGGACATTGAATGCAACAGCTACTGGTACATTTAATCCACAGATAACAATTACAGAGATACAGCATCAATTTTCAGATAAGATCCATTTTGATGTCAGGTATGACCATGACGTACGCCTTAGTGGTTTCAACGCCCCTACAAGCGCAAACACAGGCAACACTATACTTCTCTCTGGATTGCTTGAAAACGCAGGCCTATACGACGAGAACGGAATAAATGTCACATTATCAATAGATGGGAACACCATAGCCACAAAAACATATGACCTTACAAGCGGGAACACAACAGGAGTTGAATTTGGATGGACCGCTTCCGAAGGCACACATACGTTGAAACTGTCAGCATACATACCAGCTGATCAGAACACATCAAACAATAACCTATCGGGGACAATAACTGTAACAACTGAAACTAATGGTGGTGGAAGCTCATCAAGATCAAGTGGTAGAAGTAGCTATACGCCCCCAGCAGAGACAAACGAAACAGAAAACGAGACTGTTGAAGAGAACCTGACAACGATATATGTACCAGAAACAGAACTCGCAGACAGTCTATACATAGGCCAGACAATAACCCTAAAAGGATGCCTGACAGACCCGCAATCCGACACTGTCGACCTTGCAATAGACGATGAAATCGTAAAGACACAAGACTTGGATGAGAATGATTGTATTTCAATCACATACAAGATAGAAGGTCTTGATGAAGGGACACACAGCATCGCGATAATGCACAATGGTGAGACACTATACTCAAAAGAGGTCCTTGTATACCAATACGCACCAACAGAATACAAAAAGATTGAAAAGAAATCGACAGATACAACCATCGTTGACGCGCCCACAGGCAATCTCTTATCAACAATAGGGAGGAGCGCAAACATGATAGTATATCTATTTATACTGTTGATAATAATCGCAGTCTACATCAAAAGAGAAACTATACGCGCGAGTGTCATAAAAAAATAATCAAAAAACCCTTATATCTTTTCTTTTTTTTACATTTTATTTTATACTACTCCCTAGTTAAAACTAAGTGATACCTTTATAAAATTAATAATGCATATATCTTCAATAAGTGGTGAAAATGATGAAAAATATTATACTCAGCACAATTATATTCTTAGCGATACTGTCAGGATCGGCCTATGCAGTAACAGACATATCGATATCAGACATAGACATATCCCCAAGAAAGATATACGAAGGCGACACGATACAGATAACCGTCGACTTTGACGTCGAGACAGCCGAAGACGAATCAAAAGTCACATTGAGTTTCTATATTGACGGCAATCTTGAAAAAAAGATCACCAGATACTATTCTGAAAGATCAGAGTCATACACATATAGTCATGATACCGAAGACATGGAGATCGGTATGCACACAGCAGAAGTGATCACAAGGATATACAGAGGGACAAGCGTGATAAAGGCCGAAGACAGCAAGACAGAAAAATTTGAGATCCTTGAGAAGAAACCGACACCAGACCTTACTATGAACATCTATCCGAAAGAAGCAATGCCAGGCGACAACATACACATATTCGGCTATGTCGACCCGACAGACGAGATTATTGAGATCCATGTTGACGGCATGCCAAAGACAACAACGATTGCAGACATTAACGGCTATTATTCTTCATTTGTAAAGATAGACAAGATCGGAGACCATGTACTGACAGTCATCGTGGGCGACTCCAAGAGACACAAGATTGTAAACATTGCACCAAAACCTGAAGAGATAGAGATATTGCCTAAAGAACCGAAAAAAGACGTAATAATCACAATCATTGAACCTGTTAAAGAAGAGATACAACCAGAAACAGAAGACATCCCTACAGAAATAGAAGAGATTGAGGAAGAGATAGAATTCAACTACATCAAGGTTGAGACAAGCAACAAAGAGCTTGATGTAAACCAGTACGAGAGCAACCTGTTACGATTGACTATCACAAACAATGAGAACGTGAGCCATCTTTTTTCAGTAGACAGCGACTTCCAGGACAGAAACATATTCTTGCCGGAACCGGAAGTCATCAAATCAGGAAAAAGCAAGATCTTGCCGATATATTTCAGCATAGACAACAAGCCCGGCAGATATTATGGCATAATATACGTGAGAAATGAGGAACGAATTGTAAAAGAGATACCGCTCACGCTTTTCGTAAGCGAGAATGATTATCTTAAAGAGACAATGGCACAACCATTTTTAGGTCCTGCCAACACACAGTTGATGATTATGTTACTGACCATATTTGCAATAGTTATCATCATGGGTCTCGCAAACAGGATAACAAAGAAGACGATTAGACCTCTCGAGCTTTCAGACATTGATAGACCGACAGCAAGCATACTGAAACAGATACATGATACTGCTCCTTCAAGAGCAAAAAGAAACACAGACAATGAAACTGCACATCTTGCCCCTTGGAGCAATATAGTATTGTAAGCAAATGTAAAACACAGAAGTAGTTATATTTATAAATTTAAACAACTTAATTATATTTTAACTCCAAACAGTGGTGAATTGATATGAAAATGAATAAATACGCTTTTTTCGCATTAAGTATAATGATTATGCTGGCAATGGTACAGCCCGTCCTTGGTGCTGATTATAATGCAGCTCTTGAGTTAAATGCTCAGACCGCAGCATCATGTCCGATAGAAGACACAATGATCACTGCAACCATAAAGAATCTAGGCACTGACACTGACAGGTACACAATAACTTCAGACAGTGACTGGATAACTATAGGAAACGACATCATCACGCTTGATGCAGGCAGATCAAAAACATTCGCACTATGGATAAAACCGGCAATTGACGCAGAAGACGGTCAATATGCAATAACATTAACAGCAACACCTGATTCTGACAAAGACCAAAAATATGAAGACAGCATGGATTTTGCAGTCCTAAAATGCCATGGAGTAGAGATTACAGCAGCCACAGGACAGATAGATGCTTGCATCGGTGAAACAGAGACTGTTGACATAACATTATCAAACACAGGAAAGACTGAAGAGACATTCATATTGACTTCAACAACAGGTACATTCGATACAGATAGATTAACAATCACATCAAATGGTGAAAAGACAGCAACATTATCGATACCTGTCGCGAAAAGCAAAGAGACAGTAACCATAAATGCGCAGTCAACAACATCTTATGCAGCTGGGACTACAGAAGTGGAAGTTATTTCTGAAGGCGCATGCTACGGCATTGCAGTACTGAACATCACACCACAGATGACAGTATGTGAAGGCGAAACTGCAAACATAGTACTGACTGCAAAAAACACAGGTTACAAGACAGAGACATTCACACTTGCAACAGATACTGAAAATGCATACTTCAACAATGAAGAACTTGAACTTGAATCAAAAGAAGTTGCAGAGACATATCTTGAGATCTCAACAACAAATATTGATATTGGAGACCTTGATTACAGCATCACAATCAATTCAGAAAATGCTCAAGATACCGCATACGGCACAATAACAGTTGAGCAGTGCTACACAGTAGAGATCATAGCAGACAAGACAGAAACAGCAGTTTGTCCTGGTGCATCAACCGGTTTTGAAGTCGAGATAAAGAACACAGGCAAAAAAGAAGACACATATGTTATCGCAGCAAACAAGGGATCTCTCTCTGATACAGAAATAACTCTTGATGCAGGTGAAAGTGAAACAATACTTCTTGTTATAGAGACTGGAAAGACAGATGCAGAAGACACTAACATCTTGTTGACAATCAACTCAGAAAGGACTGAAGACAGCAAAGAATTCATCGTATCTATGAAAGAATTCGATACATGTTACGGTCTGAGTGTAACAAGCGATAGTGATTCAATCTTTGCTGAAGAATTGAAAGGATACCTATACACACTAACTATCAAAAATGAAGGTGAATTCGAAGCAGATTACACAACAACAATTGATGGTCCTAAATGGACAACAGTTAACCCGGAAACATTATCCCTAACACCGGAAGAATCAACAGAAATATATGTCTACGCATCCCCAGAATATGACACTGCAGAGGGTACATACAAAATAAAAGTAACTGTAGAATCTAATCAAGGCACAATTGTTGAAAAAGAACTGACATTTGCTTTCAAGTCAGAAGAGACTGTTGCACCGATAACAGGACAAGTAACAATTGCAGATGACACGACGGAAGAACCGCAAGACACAGACAAAGAAGAAAAAGAATTCCCTACAAACATACTGACTGCAATAATTGTTGGAATTATAATAATTCTTCTGATCATCTTCGGCCCTGAACTTCTAAAAGAAGACGATGAGGACAAAAAAGAAGATAAGAAAGAAGAAACAAAGAAAGCTGACAAGACTGAAAAGAAGTCTACTTCAACAAAGAAAGCTGAAGTGAAAAAAGAAGACAAGAAAAAAGCTGAAACAAAGCCTGCAAAAACAGAGACAAAAAAAGACACAAAGAAAAAGGCAGAAGTTAAGAAAGCAAAGGCAAAACCAAAAAAGAAAGCTGTCCGCGAAGAGAGAAAAGAAGACATCAAACAGATTTTAGATAATATCTAAAACCTATCTTTCTCTTTTTTTATTTTTTTATTAATATCAATTCTATTCAAATTCTTCTTCACCAAGACCTTCAACACTGATGATTGCACTGTTGTCAATAAAATAGTTGTATTCAAACTTCATCCTAAGATCAAGATTAAGCTCAGGAGTTTCAAATGATGGCACCCCACAAGTCACTGGAAAATCTGCAGTAGGCGGACCGGATGAAGACATCTTAAAATACAGCTCACGAAGCCCCAGATCACATTCACGAGACCCCAAAGTGATAGTTATCTTATCATGAAGCGTAAACATGTCAAGGACATTATTTTCCCATTCAAATGCAGTAGCACAATCATTACCTGTTATTGTACCGCCACCACGATCAACAAGCTTGGCCCTGAATGTCAATTCATCACGTTCTTTAAGGATCATAGGCTGTTCAGTTGTCATCACGACTTCAAGTGGTCCGGCTGTTGTAGAAAGCACGATCGGATGTTTTTTGATACCACCATCTCTATCTCGCGATAAGTATTCTTCTTCATCCAGAACTTCAATCTTGGCAACAGCCGTTGTTTCATAAGGATAACACACACGAACACCCGCAGAATACTTGAATACCTGTCCTTCAGGAAGGTCGAGAGGAGCAGTCAGCACCCATGATATATATGCAGACTCACCATGAGTATCAAGACTTTTGACTGGTGACATAAGAGAATCGACTATAAGGATTCTTGGATCGCCTGAAGCCATCTCGGCACCACTATGACTTATATCCACCACACCATCCTCATCATCGACAAACCATTCATTATCACCCCGACTCAGACCATAAAGATATACATAGATGTCATCTGCGTCTTTAGCACCAAGATTCTGCATCTCAACAGAAAGGATTGAAGGGATACCGCTATATACTTCATCAGATGAGAATCCGAATGACTGTATCTTTATCCCATCACCATAACCAGAAAAACTTGTAGATGAACTTCCGGTTGAATAAGTATCACCTGTACACCCGGACAACAACAGTACAACAGCTACAATAAGATAAAGACTGAAATGACGATTAGAACCCATACTAATTCTTGTATCTTGTGCATTTAAATAGATTTGAGAAAAAAATCAAGAAAACAGATAAAAAATAATGATAGAAAAAAGGAAAAAGAAAGATATGATTACTCTGAGATGTAATCAACTGTTATCTTCGTATCAGAACTTACATAATACTTGTATTCTGCAATAGCCCGTATATGATACTCTCTTGTAGGCTGATTACGATCAATAGGTATAGAACATCTCATCTCCGCCTGACCATTGACTAATTTGACAACCTTAGTGCAATCAGTTGTAATAGTATCGCCATACAACTCATGAGACGTACCATCAAGGATGATACCTTCAACCTCGATGCTTATATTGACCTTATTTCGATCCATACTAACCGGTGTAGATTCACAGACAATATCAGTTGTTGTCGAGAAACCGCCACCCACATCAGTTATCTTGAAAACGACAGGAATGGTTGAACCTCTTGCCACAATTGATGCTTGTCCACCTAGATTTATATGTATAGGACCTGCAGTATTAACATTCTCGACTGCGCTGCTGCTTTGCTGTATCCTCATCTCTTCCTTAGAACTGGATGTGATTGTTGAAAGCATGCTCGTCTTGTATGGGTAACATACTCTTGTATAGAATGTATAAGGTGTAGATTCACCTTCTTCAAGTTCGGGAGCAGTAAGTGTTACATCAAGAGTTGCAACGCCACCAGGCATACCCATATCTGGTTGCGGTGGAAGGAACTCATCATTAGGTATTTTCCAAGCACCCTCTAAAGTTATTGACGACATGTCACTAGCTGTTGTTTTTGGCTCTAACGATAATGAATTTTCAACCACGCTCCAATGTTTATCATTGGTTGATATGGTCTGCCCATAGATGAAAACAGAAGTATCATTAGTCACTTGTTTCTGTCCCTGATTCTCAAGGACAAGACGCAGATTTATATCCTCATCATGATATACTGCTGATGTATCGAACATGAATTCAGTTACCACGACACCAACATCAGATGCTCCTGAAACTGAAGTTCCACTGTCTGTGCACCCAAGCACAAGAACAGTCATAAAAACCATCATATAAACAAACATTTTCCTGATATTTAACGACATTATATCACCGACTAACAATAATAACTTTGTATCCCTCTATATATATAATTTTTGGTTATGAAATCGAAAAAACAACATTTATGGCTTGACAGTTACCTGAATATTATCTGTAACCGTATATGTATACTCAGCCACAGCCTTAATCTTGTAAGCAGTAGCAATCAGTACATTTTCATTTGGTGGTGTAAACATGCAAGGTATCTGATTAGAACCCCCATTACGGATCTCAAGATTCTCTGTCCCTCCAATCATTGACCAATCAGAACCATCAAACAGCAGTACACCCGAAGTATTGGCAACCAGTATTCTTCCGCTTCGATCCTGGGAAATATCCCAGTTTTGAGGACTGGAAGTGTATTCTTCAGATCTGTAATCATCTTGTAGGTAATTGGAGATAAAAATCTTTTGTCCGGAGGCAATGGAAGTGCAACAAATGGCCAGTATAGATAGGAGAATTATGTAGTTGTTGACCTTCATCCTGGTTCAAGGGTTGGTAATTTGCAAGATACAATCTTGCCGAATATGAACAAATT
>DAOVVY010000084.1 GCA_030636885.1 Candidatus Nanohaloarchaea archaeon | reverse complement strand
TTCAGATACTGCGACAGTAACGGCAACCCAGTCTCCGGTAAATTCCCGGAGAAACCAAACCGTGCCATGCAAGACATAGCAGGCATCTGCGACGGGACGGGACGAATCCTTGGCATGATGCCCCACCCGGAAAGGGCGATATACAATATCAATTCTCCTGAATACCAGAAAACCAAAGAACTAATGAAACGGCAGGGCAAGATACCGGAAAAGATAAACCAGTTATCATTTACAATATTCAGGAATGCAATTGATTATGCTAAAGACAATCTTTTAAAATAAAATGTGAACGTGATACTTATGGATGAAAAAGAAAAGATGTACAAAGAAAAGATACGACAGCACGTCAATCTTGTCCTTGAAGATGGCATGATACCAGAATTCGGCAAGCACAAGAAAGGAAAGGTGCGAGACATCCATTTTACAGGCGATACGATTGGAAGCCCAATAGTCATGGTCGCATCTGACCGTGTATCAGCATTTGACCGCGTACTACCAAGATGCATACCTTTCAAAGGAGAGATATTGAACTTATTCAGTGACTGGGCATTCAGGAACACCGAGGACATAGTGCCTAACGCCCTGATGGAAAGCCCAGACCCAAACATAGTAGTCCAGAAAAGACTGAAAAATATAGGTTTTGAATGTGTGGTCCGTGGTTTTGTATGGGGGTCTCTCGCAAATGACTATGAGAAAGGCGAACGTAACATATGCGGTATATCATTCCCAGATAATTTAAAAAGATATCAGAAATTCCCAGAACCAATATTTACACCCACAACAAAAGAAGACATAGGCCATGATGAAAACATCAGTTTCAACGAAATGACAGAAGCATTAGGTAAAGAACTGTCAGATAAGGTACAGAAATTATCCATAGATCTTTACAGACGCGGTATGAAACTCGCACTTGCTAAAGGTCTTGTATTCATAGACACCAAATACGAGTTCGGTCTTGACGAAAAAGGAGATATATACCTGATGGATGAGGCCAACACACCTGATTCCTCAAGATACTGTACAGTTGAAGAGTACAAAAAATTTGAACAGATTACTGAAGAGATGTCAAAAGGACAATACAGAGACGTGACTGAACTTCTTTTAAAAAAACCTGAACTGAAGATTGAAGAGCTATCAAAACAGTTCTTGAGAGACATACTTCTCGCATCAGGATACGACAACGATAAACCAGTTATAGATTTCACAGATGATCAGGTTATAGAGACATCATGGATATACATATCCCTATACGAACGACTTACAGGAGAGACATTCATATTCCCTAAAGACTGTATCGAACCTAAAGTCAGACTGTCTGGAAACTTAATAACAAGTGGCATAGGTAAAGGATGTTGCGCAATAATTATGGCAGGATCAGGTAGTGATGCACCGCACCTGAAAAAAATAAAAGATGCCTTAGACAGGTATTCCATACCTTCCGTTGTAAGGATATGCTCAGCCCACAAGCAACCCACTGAATGCAAAAAGCTTATAGAATACTACAACTCAAGCGTTGAACCAATCCTGATAATTGCAGTTGCAGGCGGAACAGACGCCCTTTCAGGTATTGCATCATTTCATTCGACCAATCCAGTTGTCAGTTGCCCTCCAGACAGAGATGAATACGAATCCTGCATAAGCAACCCGCCCGGAAGTTCAAACGCGCTTATACTGAGACCTGACAATGTTGCAAGGTTCACAGCCCAATATTTCAGTTTCATCAACAAGGACATGATAAAAGTCCTTGAAAAGACAAAATATTCAAAGATAGGTTCATTGACGGAAGCTGATGAGAAAGCGCAATCAAGAAAACTGTTCTGAACATAAAAGGTATTTTAGATGAAAAAATCAACATCGCTTGAAAGGATAGGTGTCTCAGTTGAAGACCTGGAGAATTTAGTAGTATCACCTCAAGCATTATCGGAAATGTATGCAATAACGCCCATTGAAGGCCGATACAAGAGATATGTCAAGAACTTAGGCAATCTCATATCCGAATTTGAATGGACAAGGAGACGTATCTGGGTCGAGGTGGAATACGCAATATACTTATCTGATTTTCTCAACAGCTCAAAAACAGAAAAACGCATAATTGTAGATAAATTTTCAGATGATGAGAAACAGACCCTTCGCACCCTTTACCAAGAATTCTCGCCCAAAGATTTTATCCAGATACAGCTTCTTGACAGAAAGACAAACCATGATATAGTTGCCATGATCCGTTGGATGGACCATAAACTTTCAGGCAAAAACATTTCAATAGAAGAAGCCATACATTTCGGCAGAACTTCAGCCGACATCAATTCCAATGTATATGCGACAATCGTGAAAGACATATTTGAGATAGAATATCTTCCTCTTCTCTTAAAACTTCAAAAGAAACTGATTACTTTCGCAAAAAATTATGATTCCGTATTCTCCGGTCAGACACACGGTCAGTTCGCCGAATACACGACATTCAAGAAAGTATTCGCAAACCATGTGGACGCCTTAAGGCAGGCCATGTCACCATTCATAAGACATAATCAAAATGACACATCAAAACTTAACATGACAGGCAAGCTGGGAGGTGCAATAGGTAACAACAGTGACATAATAGGTGCATACCCAGACCTTAACTGGGACAGCTTCAATAAACAATTTATAGAAAATGCACTGAATCTAAAATTCCTTGACATGTGCGACCAAGACGAATTCAACATAGGATTCTCAGAATTTTTCGATATCCTGACAAGAATAAATGATGTCATCATAAAATTCTCAGAAGATTTCTGGGAATATTGCAGTCGGGGAGTTTTCAAGAAAAAAACTACAAACGAAGAGTCAGGTTCATCAGTAATGGCACAAAAAACCAATCCTTGGCGTCTTGAGGGAGGTTGGGAATATCTAGCCGATGTTGACCTTTACAGGTACCACAACCTTATCAAATACAAGAGACAGGGAGATCTTAGAAGATCCATCCGAAAAAGAACAATAGGCGAACCGTTTGCAAAGATTATAATCGGATTCAACAGGATAATCTCAGAACTTGACCTGTACGAACCAGACACAGAATTCCTAAAGAAAGAAGCCATAAAAAACATATCCATGTCATCAGCCTACATCCAGACAATACTCAGAAGAGAAGGTATATCAGAGGCCTATGACCTGCTGAAAAAGATAAGCATGGGAAAAAGACCAGACCTGAATACATACTATAATTTCATAGACGCACTTAAACATGAAGGTAAGATAACACTAGAAGTATGCGACGAGATAAAGAAAGGCATGCTTCCCGAAAACAACACAGGTCATGCTGACATGCTTGCAGACAGAGCTATAGCAAGAGCAGAAGAACAGATAAGATATATATGTAACCTATATTCAATTAAAAAACATTAAGTGATCACGATGGTTGATGAAAAGATAATAACATATGCTGATTCAGGCGTGAATCTTGAGCTTGGTGATGACGCTTCAAAAATACTTTTCAATGCATCGAAAGAAACCTGGAAGAATAGGAAAGACATCATTGGTGAGATAATAATACCTTTTGAGGATTTCTCAGGCGTGCGATATATAGACGTCAGCAATCTACCTGAAGGGACAGTTTTGTGTATGGGTTTTGACGGTATAGGCACAAAGATGGAACTTGCCGAAAGGATGGGGGATCATTCAACAATAGCATTTGACCTTTTTGCAATGGTCTGTGATGATGCAGTCATACGAGGTGGAGAACCAGTCCTGATAGGAACAGTGTTTGATGTCAATACGCTCGGTAATAAAGATAATTCTTATATAAAACAGATGAATCAGCTTGCAGAAGGATACATAAAAGCAGCCAAGGTCGCAAATGTTGCTGTAATAAACGGAGAGCTTGCAGAACTAGGAAATAGAGTAAATGGTTACGGTGATTTCAATTATAACTGGTGCGCAGGACTGGTATGGTTCGCAAAAAAAGACCGACTTTTCACAGGTAATGAAGTGCAAGTAGGTGACTATTGCGTCGGTCTGTATGAACCAGGTTTCAGATCAAATGGCTTATCCCTTGTAAGAAAAACTTTCAGCACAACTTATGGTGAAAACTGGCATAATATTGAATTTGAAGGAAAAAAGCTTGGGGACTGGGTATTGACACCATCCATCATATATTCAGCATGCGTATGTTCGATGTTCGG
>DAOVVY010000116.1 GCA_030636885.1 Candidatus Nanohaloarchaea archaeon | reverse complement strand
CAGCACAACCGTTGCAAGACTCAAGAACACAAGGAACCCCAAGACATCAGTCGCGGTAGTAATAAATGTGGTCGCAGAAGTAGCCGGATCCTTGCCCAACTGTTTCATCAGCACCGGTACCAATGCGCCAAAAAGCCCGGCAATGACAAGGTTGAAGACCATAGCGACACCCACCACAAGCCCGAGCATCGGGCTCCTGTTGACAAATGTAGCAATCAAAGCCACCAACAGCCCGGTAATCGCACCGTTGATGCATCCCGCCACCATCTCATTCAATATGACTCTCTTTGACGTCTTGAGTTCTATCTCCTTTAATGTCAGACCACGGACAGTAACGGCCATGGCTTGTGTGCCTGCATTACCACCCATGCCTGCAACTATCGGCATGTATGCAGCAAGAAGTATGACTGCGGTCAAAGTATCGGCGAAAAGTCCAATGACTGAAGCCGCAAGAAATGCAGTCCCCAGATTCAATATTAACCATTTATATCTATATTTGACTTTGGTCAGTGCAGAATCAAGGACATCCTCCTCACGGCTGACACCTGCAAAATCATAAAGCGCATTGCTACTCTGTTTTTGTATCAGTTTCAGTATGTCATCAGAATATATCACGCCCATAATACTCCTGTCCTCATCAAGCACCACAATCTTTGAATGTGGATTTTTCTTAAACTGCGCAATAATATCATTTTCTCCAAGATTATATTGTATTGCAGGAACTTTTCGTATATGTTTACTGACTTCTTCATTTTTAGCATAAAGTCCAAGGTCATGCATCAACAGTTCACCATGCAGAAGACCTTCATGGACGACAAGTATGGCAGGAAGTTTGCCGGTACGCATCTCATGTTTTTTAATGATCCTTGACACTTCATGGAACGTAGTTTCACAATCAACTTCGATATAATCAAGGCTCATGATTCCTGCCGCACTTGCGGGGTCAAACTTGAGCAGATACTCAACTTTTTCTTTCATATCCTTGCTCAGTTTAGCGATTATGTTCTTTCTTCTGCGCGCGCTTGTGATGTTCTGCAGAAGATCAGTCGAGTCATCCGGGTCAAGGTAATGCAATAGGTTGATAATCTCTATACTTCGCAACTTATTAATTATTCTTGTCCTAAGCGTCCTAGATATATTCAAGAGTACAAAACCTTGATCATTTACGGGGATACCTCTGAATACAGATATCTTGTCCGTTGCGATCATGATTTCATGTATGTGATTTTTTTCCACGCTGCTCTTGTACATATTACCAACTATCTTTTTGACAAGGTGATTTACCTATATCAGATATTGAGTGTTTTATGCATATATATAATATCTGGACATAATTGATTTCATGCGCTATTTTGACAACTATGCTTACTTCTATGAGCTCGCTAACGATGAGAAAGACGGTTTCAAGAGACTCAAGTCCGAAAAGCCCGAGTATATTGCGCATATGAAAGCAATACTTACCGAAAGATGGGACATCCTACCTAAAAAAGAATATCATTCTGTATACCCGAGCCGAACCGAACCCGGTAAAATGATAACCTTAAAGCGCGAGCATGTCATCTTCATCCTTCATCTTGAACGTTCTGAAGAGAAGATTGAGGGCGGGACGATCGTCCTCCACGAGGTTGACCTGGTCTTTGACAGGGATAGTTTTGCAAAAGTCACAAAGCGCACAGACATGTGTCCTGACCGCGCCAGGATGTCATTCAGGTTGCATAAGTGGGGTGACGAGCGCATGCTGACAATACTTAAAAAAGACAAGATCTTCAGGGCATTCGTGAAACGGATGAACGAAGTATTGTGAAAATTTATTGGATATGAATTATTATGGCTTTACTGACAAAATCAAAATACATGAATGGACTGCAATGCCCGCGCCTGTTATGGTTCGCGCACAAGAAACAATTGCCTGAGATATCAGTCTCAGACCTGCACAGGTTCAGCCAGGGCCATGATTTTGAAGAATATGTGAAACCATTATTTCCTGATGGTGTTGACTTGAATGGTATGGGTTTCAAAGAGAACATAGATCGTACAAAAGAGTTGATTGGCGAAAGAAAGACAATATTTGAGGCAGGGATGATGGTCGGTAACCTTTTCATCCGCGCAGACATCATAAGACCTACAGTGGATGGTAAATGGGACCTATACGAGATAAAGTCAACGACCAAAGTAAAACCGCAACACATGCCCGACCTTGCATTCCAGAAATATGTATTGGAAAAGGCAGGTCTTAAGATAGACAGATGTTTTCTGATACACCTGAACAACGAATATGTGAAAGACGGTGATATTGACCCGAAAGGTCTAATCGTACAAGAAGAAGTGACAGATGACGTAAACAAGGTTGATGGCATTGAGACCAATGCCAAAGAATTCCACAAGATACTGTGTATGGCTGAACCGCCCGAGTCCTGCATATCGATAGATTGCAACAGACCCTATTCATGTCCATTAAAACCCGACTGCTGGAAAATCCTTCCCGAAAACAACGTACTGCAACTGACCAACTGGCGTGTATACTGGCAGCTTCTGGATGCCGGCATAAAAGACATAAAAGATGTGCCTGCGGGAACGAAGTTGACAGCGAAGGACGAGATACTGATGACTGCTGTCAACAATGGAACACCTGTAGTGATAAAAGACAAGATAAAGACATTCCTTGACTCCCTGAACTATCCTCTCTACCATTTCGATTTCGAGACCTTCGACACAGCAGTGCCTATATTTGACCAATCAAGACCCTACCAGAAGATGGCATTCCAGTATTCGTTGCACATCGAGGCTAAAGACGGAACTACACAGCATAAGGAATTTTTGGCTGACGGTGGCTGTGACCCGCGACCTGCACTTCTGGAACAGATGAAGACCGACCTTGAAGGTAGAGGTGATATAATCGTCTTCAACAAGTCCTTTGAATTAAGTGTGATGCGCAAGCTGGCCGAAGATTTCCCGGTGCACAAGGACTGGCTTGAATCCGCAATGAAAAGGGTAGTTGACCTGGCCGACCCTTTCCGAAGCTTCTACTATTACAATCCTATCCAGAAAGGTTCATATTCGATAAAAAAAGTTCTGCCTGCAATCACAGGCAAAGGTTATTCTGGGATGGACAT
>DAOVVY010000097.1 GCA_030636885.1 Candidatus Nanohaloarchaea archaeon | reverse complement strand
TCAAAATAAATCACAACTTAAGAATCTTTTCTATATTTTTACCGACAATGTTCGCATACTCTTTTTTTGTAGCATCAAGAGTCTCAATCATAGCAAGTGACACTCTTGGGTCACCGAACGGATAATCACTACCGAATATGATCCTATCTGCGCCAACCATCTGATATATCTTTTTCAATATGAACGCATACTGTATCCCTGATGTCTCAAAATAGATATTGTCCGGAAATTTATACCCGTCCAACTTAAAAAATGTCTTTGTCACAGACCCGGAATGAAGCGCAACCACCGGCACTTCAACATTCTCTGCAAGTTTTATCACTTTATCCAAATTTGAATATTCTTTATTTTCATTTGTATGAACAAAGACAGGCAGATTGATTTTATTAACAAAATCAATAACTTTTTTGTCATCAATTTCTACCTGCCCTATATCAGAATGTAATTTGATGGCCTTGTAGCAACCATCAATTGTTTCCGGCAGATCAAATACATTAAACCAATATATAGGTATTATCTTGGTATCCTTGGCGTGCGCAAACACAACAGCATTATTATCAGGCGTTGTCTTTTTACTAAAATTATCAGAGACGCCGATGGGTTGCATACAATATTTAGATACACCAATTTCATCACAGATGCGCTTATATTCTTCAAAACTCCCAAACATCTTACCATTATGTGGCAGGGAACCAAAATGAGCATGTCCATCAATCATCATAAGAAATAATAGAGTTAAGAATTATATAAATGTGAATTGGTTACCACCCCTTAAAAAACCAAACCCCTAAAAACTTATAATACTCTCACCACCATACCTACACATGCAAGACAAGACAGCCGGCTATTTCATAATCATAATATCAGCACTGGTAGGGTTCATAATATACCTATTCAACAAGGCGCTAAAAGAGATAGTCGCCCTCTCATGCGACCACGGCGCATCCTGCCCTATGTGGGGGACAATACATTTTCAGACTGATATAAGCTTAGGAATAATGGTCACATTGATATTCACAGGCACATACCTCATATTCTCAGAGAACATTAAAGATTACATACTGAAAAAGACGAAACTAAAAACTAGGATAAACAAGATAGCTCTGCTACAAAAAGCACAAAACCCAGAAGAAAAACTAATCCTTGAATGTATCCTCGAAAAAGGAACCAGCATATTCCAATCAGACCTTGTCGAAAAGACAAAACTGAGCAAGGTAAAAATTACACGAATTCTAGACCGATTAGAGACACGAAACATAATTGAACGAAAACGCCGTGGCATGACAAACATTGTCATATTAAAACACAACTGAAACTGGTTTCAACAGGTTTCACCTATAAGACTATAAGGTGTTTCAGGCCCATACCTATCATCCAAAAAGGTTTGATAGTATGACAAGAAAGACAGAAACGTTTGATATTGACGGCATGCACTGCAACAGTTGCGAGACTCTTATAAGAGACACTCTAGAAAAATCAAAAGGCATAATAAAAGTCAACATAAATTACAGTAAAAATCAAGGTAAAGTCACTTTTGATACTGAAAAGACAACACTAAAAAAGATATTCAATAAAATTGACAAAAAAGGATACACCTGCCACATAAAAGACACAGACAATAAAGAACCAATGTTCAACACAAAACTTCTAGGCATAATATTCGGAACAATCGGACTATTGATTATAGGTATGAATGTTATCCCATACATTGAATCCATACCCTTCCCAGAAATTAGCGCAAACATGAGTTACGGACTCCTGTTCCTTGTAGGGCTTCTGACAGGTTTCCATTGCATAAGCATGTGCGGTGGATTTGTCATAAGCTACACTGCAAAAGACGCGCAAGAAGGAAAGAGTAGCCATAAATCACATTTAATGTACGGTCTTGGAAAAACAATCTCATATACAGTCATAGGCGCAGCATTTGGACTTCTAGGATCAATAATAACATTTACACCAATGATGCGAGGTATGGCAGGAATAATTGCAGGTACATTCCTCATTATTTTCGGTCTCAACATGTTAAACATATTTCCAATATTAAGAAAAATAAGAATCCCATCTCCTAAATTCTTAAACAAATTCATAAAAAAAGAATCAAAAGAACACAATAGCCCACTTGCAATAGGTCTCCTGAACGGACTGATGATCGCATGCGGACCATTGCAGGCAATATACATAATGGCTGCAAGCACAGGTAGCATGATTGAAGGTGCAAAACTGTTGTTCATATTCGCACTTGGAACCTTGCCTGTCATGATGAGTTTCGGTCTATTGACAAACATGATATCAAAAAAGGCCACACATAAAATACTCAAAGCATCAGGAGCCATAGTGATTATTCTAGGACTTGTTATGGTAAACACAGGATTATCCCTCACCGGAACAGGTCTTGACACAAACACACTGATAGCATCAAGCAAATTAAACACAGACAAAACCACAACACAAGAAGACCCCATAAACATCCAAGACGGTTACCAGATAATAAACATGGATGTCACACGATACGGCTGGGAACCAGATAAGTTCATATTAAAGAAAGGAATCCCAGTTAAATGGGTAATAAATGGTAAAGAAATAAACGGTTGCAACAATGCAATCCAGGTTCCAAAACTAGGACTGAACTTCGACATAAAAAAAGGCGAACAGACAATTGAATTCACACCAGAAACCGAAGGAGTCATACCTTGGAGCTGTTGGATGGGCATGATACCTGGAACTTTCATAGTAACAGGTGATGACACACCAACAACAACCGAAGAAACACAGAAAATTCTTGACGCAACACCAACAGCCGCAGCAGGATCCTGTGGCGGAAGTTGCGGTTCATCCACCTGTGGCGGAAGTAATGGTGGCACCTGTGGTTGCGGAAGTTAAGAAAATATAAGTGATAAATATGGATAATGATAAAATAATAATTGGAATAATACTGGCAGTTGCAATGCTTTCAGGACTATTTTTAACAAAAGACAATACACAAAACATAACAGGTCAGACAACAATAGACACTGACCCAATCAAAATATCCTTATCTGAAATCTCAGAAACGGCTAAATGGTACACGTACGAATACAAAGGCACAACAATCAAATACTTTGTTGTCAAGGCTGATGACGGAACAATAAAGACCGCCTTTGATGCCTGCGACGTATGTTTCGGCGCAGAGAAAGGATATCGTCAGGAAGGAAATGACATGATATGCAACAACTGCGGTAACTCATACAACATAATGGACCTGGGCACTAAAAACAAGAAAGGTGGCGGTTGCTGGCCCGGATATCTTGAAAGTTCAATAGAAGGCAATACTCTAATCATAAAAAAATCAGACCTTGAAAAGGATATGTATAGATTCAAATAACCCGAGATCTTATACCCCCCACAAACACAAAAATTCATGCGGAAGGTTTTTTATAATCTTCCGCAAGTCATAATACTACAAATATAACACATTATAATATTTAACTAAGAAAGAACTATTTCTATGAAACTTTAATAAAGAATATAAAAAAAGAAAAAAATGTAAGTTAAAAAAGATTAACTTTTCTGAAATGATTTACTGCTACCAGATGACTTACGGTTATTATTACCGCCAAAACCACTTTTCTTAGCGCCATAACCACCGCTTCGGCCAGAAC
>DAOVVY010000123.1 GCA_030636885.1 Candidatus Nanohaloarchaea archaeon | reverse complement strand
TATATGAAATCTGGAATGATTATTTTAAGAAAAAAACTAAGAAATAAAAATTAATACAAAAAACCAAATGTTAAAAAAATAAAAACTTCAAGCCGAATGTTCACTGACTTCTGCTGTCTTCTTTGAAAAGAACCTGATGGCCTCAGCCAGTTCAGCATGTTTCTTTGAATACTTGACAATGTCCACACCGGCAAGATACGCATCACATGCCTGCACCAGTGCGCGAGCCCCGGCCTTAGTCCCCGACGGATGCGCATGACACCCCGCACCCATAGTGGTGATGAAATCCACACCACCAATAGCATCAATGAATGGTTTCAGAAGAACTGGATTAAGCCCACCAGAAACGATAGGACTACATTTTTTCATACCGCGCCAGCTGTCATCAGTCAATATGACATGATGCGCAACATCCTCGTGCACAAGCCTCAATACATCATCATCCTTATCAGGAACAGTCGCCCATGACTGCCCGAAGAAATGCCCGCGACCGACAAGATTAAGTATACTGTGCGCAGCCGTTATGTCCTCTTTCTTGTCCCCTTGCATCTTACCAATCCCAGCAGTCCCTGTATGGATACCTGAAGCACCTGCCAACCTAGCAAACTTAGACAGCACCAAGACAGTGAACCCGAACGGATTTTCCGGCCTTGTAAATGCCCCATGCGCAGCCCTATGGAAATGTATGAATACATCAGGATATCTTCTCCTCAATGTCTGCACAGCCATCCAGCCCGCAGTGATACCATCAATTAAAAAAGCATAGCTTCCAGACTCAAAACCAGCCTTGCGTATCATCTCGCAACGAGTTATCATAGTATCAAAATCAGACGCAGAAACATTAAATGAATGAACTTTTTTCTTGCCGGTCTCTTTAACCGCCTTATCCATCGCCTCTTTCACATGCTTGACCATCTTATCATAAGGACAGAAATCCTGATTAGCCTGCGGTTCATCATTCTTGACAAAGTCACCGCCACCTACCCAGAAATCATAGCACACTTCAGCATATTCAGCAGAAGTAAGCCCCATCTTAGGTTTTACGATAGTCCCTAAAATAGGTCTGTCATAAACATTAAGATATTTTCTCATGTCATCAATCGTATAGCTTGGCCCGTCATATTGTTCAAGCATTGCCGGCGGAAACCATACATCAAGAAGCTTCAGTGCAGATACCTGCTTCATCCCAAGAACATTACCTACAATGTAAGTTAAGATATTCTGAACATTACCCACACGATCAAAAAGTCTCCAAGGATACGCGATCCACACCAGATTCTTTTTCATATCAACCTTGTAGACAAGAGCATTCATCTCCCTTGAGAATGGTGTCTCAGTAGTCACCTTGAAATTAGTGCCAGTTGACGATTCAGCCGCAATCTCAGATGCCGCCTGAAGAATGTTCAATCCATCACCAGGGATAAAATGAAACACACAAAGAAGATACTCACCATTTTGAGTATTGGACAGATCCAGATTGACATAAGCCGCCTGTTTAGGATTCAACGATTTAAGAAATTTATTTGTTGTCATTTCAAAAGCACCATACACATAAGACTATTGATTTAAGGATATATATAAATATTATTATGTTAGAAAAATTCCAATAACATATAAATACAGACCCTGACCATTTAATCTATGTGTGTCCTATGATATCAAAAACAAAGAATAAAATAATAGTTGTAACTGGAATCCCCGGCTCTGGAAAAACAACCATCCTGACCCGCGCAATGAAACTCCTGAAATCCCAAGACATAGACTACAGACACCTAAGTTTCGGAACCGAGATGTTTGAGATTGCAAAAAAAGATGGAATTGTCAAGACTCGAGATCAACTACGACACCTAGACACAGAAACACAGAAAAAGATACAAGTGAAAGCATCCAAACAGATAGTCAAGATGTCAAAAAAGACCAACATAGTATTTGACACACACGCAACAATCAAGACACCCAAAGGATACCTGATAGGGTTCCCTGAATGGGTCGTAAAAGAGATAAGACCAGACATCCTTGTCATCATGGAAGCCACAGCAAAAGAGATTCACCACCGAAGACAGGCAGACAAGTCAAGAACAAGAGACCACGAGACTGAAGAGGCAATTGAAGAACACCAGATGATGAACCGATCAGCAACAATTGTTTCAGGGACCATGAGCGGTTCAACAATAAGGATAATCCAGAACAGGCACAATAAAGTAAATGATGCAGTAAATGAACTTGTAGAAGTCATGAAATAAAGATATAAAATTTAAAAAACTGAATTAGATTATCATGAAAGAAGATACAAAAAAAACATTGATCTCACTGATAATCAAAGATACAGCCAACATAAAACGAATAATCTCTGCAGCAATAATTATAATTGCAATCCTACTCACAGACATGTCAGAGATGACACAAAACCAAACAAGATTGATTCTTATAATCTTAATTTTAGCATCATACAATTTAACCATATCATTATTTGAAAGCTTAAAAAAACTGAAAAGAAAAAAGATTACTCGAAACAAAATAGAAAAATCAAAATAAAATAATTCAATTTACAATCTCATCGGATATAATGTCTCCACGCACCCCGACAACTACCAAGCGCACATCAATTTTACGAACCGATTTCGAAATAGCATCCTCAACCAGATTGAACATCCCACGACAGCAAGGAACTTCCATTATCATGACAGTAAGTGACTTTATCTTGGCGTCATCAATCAACGAGACCAATTTAGCAAGATAAACCTCCTGACCCGAATCAAGTTTTGGACAAAATATTGCAAGAATCCTACCTGAAGGATAATCATCATGAAACTCACCATCAGCAAGTGCTGGACAGTCTCCCGCAAGCAACAGGTCCTGTTCTTTAAAATATGGTGCTGCAGGCGACACCAGATGCAACTGCAAAGGCCATTGTCTCAATTGTGACACCCGTTCACCCGAATCATCCCCTGAAGACACAGAATCAAAAACTCTCT
>DAOVVY010000045.1 GCA_030636885.1 Candidatus Nanohaloarchaea archaeon | reverse complement strand
GATACGCACAATTTAAATATATTTGCCCATTTTTTTAGTTAGAATTAACATTATCAATGAATTTTATAAAAAAAACAAAAAAATTATAGTTAAAAAAATAAAAAAACTATTTTTTCCAGATCTTATCGATTGTCCCTTCATTAAGCCTTCTGATGATATGCTTTATCTTATCATCTTCAACTTTAGCAGAAAGAACTTCAATATCTCTCTTTATTATATCAAATATATTATCATTCATTTTAATTCACCTATATTCATAAACTTTCAATCAGAGGCATCAAAACTTCATCTATTTCATCCATTTTAAATACACCCTTATCATGTTTACCATATAAAAAGACCTCAAGCAGCATATTTACCGCTATTTGTACTTTTGACCCTCTCAAAAACACTCTGATTCAAATACTTTTTCTGCTCCCGCATCTTAGCATAGCTAAAACCAGGATCATGAAAACGCATAATCTTTTCAAGCCTTTTAAGTTCCCTAAAGTTACCCGCTTCCCGAGCAATCCTGAGCATTGTTTTAATTTGAGTTTCATCCATAATAATCAATCCATTAAGTTACTCTCTTGAAGTAACTACAAGTATATGGTACCTCTGAGTTTATAAAGTTTTCGCTTTTTGACACAAGTCAGTGACAAAATACACACGATTCAACAATTTATAACATTTACAGCCCATAACAATAATCATGCACAAAGAAACAATCAAAAACGCACCAAAACTGCCAGGGATCTATCTGATGAAAGATAAGAACAGAAACATAATCTATATAGGCAAAGCCAAAAACCTCAAAAACAGGATAAAATCATACTTCTTAAAGACACTAAAAGATCCAAAGACCGAAAAGATGGTATCAAAAATAAAAGACATTGAATTCATTATAACAAACACAGAAAAGGAAGCACTCATCCTTGAAGCAGAGCTCGTAAGAAAAAACAGACCAAAATATAACATTGAACTGAAAGACGACAAGGCATACCCTTACATCACAATTACTACATCAGACCTTTACCCAAGAATAATCATATCGCGACGAAAACTATCAAAAAATGACACCCATTTCGGCCCACATACAAATTCCGTTGTAAATACAGTATCCCTAATCAGAAACA
Organism: Candidatus Nanohaloarchaea archaeon; assembly: GCA_030636885.1. Taxonomy (GTDB): domain Archaea; phylum EX4484-52; class EX4484-52; order EX4484-52; family GLR71; genus GLR71. The sequence goes on along the minus strand of DAOVVY010000045.1, from coordinate 5,774 downwards.
TTTTCAGGATCAGAGACTGCAGACCAAAAACACTCCCTAAAAAGGTGTGCCTGAGCTACCACATAAGAAGGTGTGGCGGACCTTGCGAAAATTACATCTCACACACAGACTACATGACCTCAACCAACCAAGCAATACGTTTCTTAAAAGGAGACACAAAAGATGTGATTAAAGAGATTGAGATCAACATGAAACAGGCTTCAAAAAACCATAAATTTGAGTCCGCAGCCATATATCGTGACCAACTGACACAATTAAGACCACTTTCCGATAAACAGACAATAATCCTGAAAAAAAAGAATGACATAGATGTAATCGGCCATTACACAGAAAAAGAAAAAGTAATATTCAACATGCTCATCATACGAAACGGAGCATTGACCGCCAGCAGACACTACATCTTTGACAACATCTCAAATGAAAAGGAAATGCTTGAGAGCTTCATTCAACAATACTATTTCAGGCACAATGAATCCATACCTCAAGAGATATTATTACCATACGAACTCAAAGATAAACAACTCATAGAAGAATGGTTATCAGACATAAAAGAAAAAAAAGTAACGATACACACACCGAAAAAAGGCGAAAAACTGAAACTGATAGAAATGTCAAACAAAAACGCAAAAGAAGCATATACCACCCAGATTACACAAGACAAAGAAGCTAAAGCCCGAACAGAGACGCTAAAGACAGCACTCAACCTAGAAAAACAGCCAAGGATAATAGAAGCCTTTGACATATCAACAATAGGCGGAAAACATTCGGTCGGCTCTATGGTCCAGTTCAAAGACGGAAAACCTAACAAGAAAAATTATAGGCGCTTTAAGATAAAGACAGTCACAGGAATTGACGATTTCGCCATGATGCACGAAGTCATAAAAAGAAGATATAAGCGCCTAAAAGAAGAGAACCAACCCATGCCAGACCTTGTCCTTGTAGACGGCGGAAAAGGTCAATTGAACATTGCACTTGAAGTCTTCAAAGAGTTGAACATAAGAAATCAGCCATTAATATCTCTTGCAAAAAAAGAGGAAGAAGTATACCTGCCAAACAGGTCAGACCCGATAGTTCTTGAAAGAGACTCAAAAGCGCTCCTTCTACTAAGACACATAAGAGACGAATCGCACAGGTTCGCAATTGGATACCATAAAGTGTTGAGAAAGAAAGGATTAGAGGAATAACATATCATAATTTACCGTGCACCAACGCACAACCATCATGCTTGCCTGGCTCAAGCATCTGCATCATTTTAATTTGATCATACTTAAAATGCAAAATTGCATCATCAGCAGACAAATCCGCATTCCTACCCAGACTAAACATATCAGGTTCCTTTTCAGGATATGAATTTAATGCAGTTATCCATAGATCACAACAATCAATTATCTGTTGAGGTTGCATCAGTTTTGCCCCTTCATTGTTAAAAATACTATTATCGACTAAAAAATAAGGAAATATATGTCTTTTTGCTGAACCATCAGTATAGGGAACATAAATCTCATATATAGGATTATCTGGATCTTCTTCAACAATTCTTTTCCGAGAAGGTTCATGATCCTTACAATGTAACATTAGCCCATCTTCAGTGGATATCCCTAACCAGAATTCACCTTCTGAGACCACACCTGCTTCAAGATTAGAAGTGACATCACATTTACGTGAGGGCACCATATAAGTTCTATCCATACCATCAGAATATACCATACCTGACTTACCTGTATAATCCTCGACACCCACACTGTTTGAGATCTTTTTAGGCAAAGGAAAATCGGGCATAGATTCTACAAATCTCCAAGACCCTATATTATCATCCATAAGTACTAATTAACATAACCCTTTAACTTTAAATTATTTCACAACCCACCAAAACCTCACATTTTATATAAATTCCCCCTCAAATAAAAAACAGTATTCGGTGTTATCTATGAACAAATTAAAAGTAAGCCTAGTATTCAGCTCAGACATAAGCGCATTATCAACCCTAGACAATGCTATAAAAGACATTCAGAAAACAGTCCAAGACAAACAGAAATCATTTAAGATATCCATAGACTCAATGAAAGAGAATGAACTGTTTTTAAACATAGAATCCGAAGGTTTCACACACACATTCGTACCACGGATAAAAAACCTATTGATGCCGATAATGAAGAAAAGCAAGATAGGCATAAGAACCTACAGGATTATAGATTATGTCATAGAAGTCGAATTAGAAAAGAAACCGAAACACGAATTCACCATACCCATGGTAACAAAGTTTGAACTGAAAGGCAAGAAAGCCATACTTACTTTTGACGAGTCATTTGACACCACACAGATAGATACGGGAGTAATAGAACGAATAGTGACCCTTGTAAAAGATAAGGTGACCGCACAGTTCTATGAAGGCAAGGCAGAATATAACAAGATCATCTGGACCTCAAAAGAGATAAAGCACCCATACAAAGACGACCCGACAGACGAGATGGTAAAAAAACAATGGATAGTGCAAGGTCCTGGCCAGGGACAATGGTTCCACACACCGAGTTCAACTGCTTTATTCAAAGCGATGGAAAAGATAGCAGTTGAAAAGATACTGAAACCCTTAGGATTCAGAGAAGTAATCGCCCCTAAAGTAGTACCTTTTGAAGTCTGGGAAAAGACAGGACACCTGAGCGGTTCTGAACCCGAGATGTATTTCGTGTCAATGCCGAAATCCCGAGACATAAAAGACTGGGAAGAAGTCATAGACCATTACAAGATCACAAAGAAAGCACCAGTAGACAAGATAAAAAAGATGCTTAAAGACCCGGTTGGTGGTCTCTGCTACGCGCAATGCCCTACAATCTACAACGCATTCCAAGGAAAGACCATAGCAAAAGAAAGTCTACCGTTACTGATATTTGACAGGTCCGGCGTATCAAACCGAAACGAGGCCGGCGGAAGACACGGAATTGAACGTGTAAACGAGTTTCACAGGATAGAACCTGTTTTCATAGGGACAATAGAACAGGTCGAAGAGATAAAGAAAAAACTGATGGATACATACAAAGACATATTCGAAAAGATCCTTAAACTTGAATGGCGATACTCAGATGTGGTCCCGTTCTACATGCAGCAGTCAGGCGGATTCGGCGCAGACAAACAAGACGAGACCAACTGGAAAGGAACGATTGACTTTGAGGCATACCTACCGTACCGCGGCACAAGAACCGACTCAGAATGGCTCGAGTTCCAGAACCTGAGTGTCGTGGGCGACAAATACACCAAAGCATTCAACATAAAAGGCCAGGGTGTCAGTCTCTGGAGCGGATGCACAGGTATAGGTCTTGAAAGATGGGTGGCGACCTTCCTTGCCCAGCACGGTCTTGACAAGAAAAACTGGCCAAAAGAATTCCTTGAATTCTTTGAGGAGACAGAAGAAATAAAATTTTTGTGATGATATATGAGTTTTACAATAGGTCTGGTCGGAAAACCCTCAGCAGGAAAGTCAACATTTTTCAAGGCAGCAACCCTTGCAGAAGTAGACATAGCCTCATACCCATTCACCACAATAAAACCTAATGTGGGAACAGGCTACGTACGAGTACCTTGCGCAGACAAATTCTTCAACACCCAATGCAACCCAAGATTCGGTTTCTGCCTTGAGCACACCAGATTCGTACCGGTAGAGATTATAGACGTTGCAGGTCTTGTACCTGGCGCACATGAAGGTAAAGGACTAGGCAACCAATTCTTGAGCGACCTGAACCAGGCCGATGTAATGATTCATGTCGTTGACGCCTCAGGGTCAACAAATGAGAAAGGTGAACCCATAGGTGTAGGAAACCATGACCCTGCAAAAGATATCCGTTTCCTTGAAAACGAGATTGACCTATGGTACGCATCAATCCTTTGGAGCAACTGGAAAAAATTAGCAAGAAGCTCAGGCATGACAAAACAAAGCATTGAAGAATTGATTGCAGAACAATTATCAGCCATGAAAGTTACAGAGACCATCGCAGTAAAAGCTATGGATGAAACAGACCTGAAAGAACACCCTGAAAAATGGTCTGAAGACGACATAAAACGACTATCAACCCACTTAAGGAAAAACACAAAACCAATACTTGTAGCCTTAAACAAAATAGATGTACCCGAAGCAAAGAAAAACATTGAAAGATTAAAACAAGAATTCCCAGACACCATGTTCATACCATGTTCAGCCGAACTAGAGCTGGCATTACGAGAGGCCGCAAAGAAAGAAATAATCTCATACATACCAGGCGATAAAGACTTCGAAATCCTAAAAAAAGACATGTTATCAGAAAAGCAAATACAAGGCCTTGAATTCATAAAAAAGGTACTTAAAGAAAACAATTCAACAGGCGTGCAACAGATACTTGACTCAGCAGTGTTTGATTTCCTTAAATATATCGCAGTTTTCCCAGGTGGCATGAACAACCTTTCAGACAGCAAAGGCAATATATTACCAGACTGTTTCCTGATGCCCCCACACGCAACAGCAAAATCTTTCGCATTCGCAATTCATACTGATTTTGGAAAACATTTCTTGTACGCCATGGATGTCAAAAAGAAAATACGTATCTCAGGAGACCATGAACTTGAACACGGCGATGTTGTAGAGATAATAAATGCTGCAAAATAACCAAAAAAACATCCAAAAGCTTTTTAAAGAATATATATCTTTAAGTGTTATATATTTCAATAGGAGATTTTAAATATGGGAATTGTAGGATACGAAAAAGGAAAAATAATATATGACAAGACTGAAAACGAATCAGGCGACCCGAACAAAACACTCTGTCAAGAATGTAACAATGAAGTCAAGATGGAAAGATCACAATCAAACAGATTTTGCCCAATATGCGGTGCAGTTTTCAAAAATTTAAGAGTTGTAAATATAAAAGAACACACAGATCAAAGTTAAAAAAGAAAAAAATAAAACCTAATTAGCATTAGTTATAGAACCATCAAAATATTTACCTACACGATACCTATCTTTAAGTTCTGCAAGTTTACCTTTATTCCAGTTACTGACTGTTGAGAAATATCCAGTAATCCTTGTTATCTGATCAACATCCTGACCTTGTACAGTTTGAGATACAATTGTTTCAACTGTATTTTTCTTCAGAGCATCAAGTGTTACAAAAACAGTATTATCAAAATTATTATTTTTGACAAACACTCCTTTATCCCCATCCCTTGTTATTTCAAGGCTCTTGTTTCTTCCAAGAGTTTCCAGTTGTGCATCGATTTCATACATAATATAACACCTTTATATTTAATACATCTTTACCCTTTATATACATTTAGATAGTCTAAACATTACTTCGAATAATACTTATCCTTCTGCTTCTGATTAACATCTTTCTGCGACCCTGGCTTGTTTGCCCGTGGTCTACCACTTTCCGCATCTTTCCTGAAAGTGATATCAAGATCCTTAAGGAAATTATTCATGCCCAACTCAAGTGTCTGTGGACTTCCAGCATGACCTGATATTCCTGACTCCCCCAAGAAAAGCACAGTCCTGTCTGAAACATAATCTAAAAGCAATATATCATGATCAATTATCATGCAAGTCTTCTTACCATTCTCAATAAATCGACGAATCATCTTTGCAAATTTAACTCTTTGTTCTACATCAAGATATGCAGACGGTTCATCAAGCAATACAAATTCAGAGTCTTTAGATAAAGCAACCGCAATTGCAACTCTTTGTAATTCCCCCCCACTCAATTTAGATACATTATTATCAAGTATGCTATCAAGTTCAAGCGGATGAAGTATAT
>DAOVVY010000023.1 GCA_030636885.1 Candidatus Nanohaloarchaea archaeon | reverse complement strand
GTGAATTCAAGGGATTGCCTTATGCCTGATATCAGGTCTGACATTGGTGTGCCGCCATCACCGTGCTTAAGTTTGATTGTCTTTTCAGGCATTGTCTTCACCTCTGTATTTATATGCAATCTTACATGCGCTTTCAGTACCCACCATGCAAGGTCCGGTTGGGTTATCTGGTGTGCACACTTTTGAGAATAATGGGCATTTTTTTGGTTCTATGATTCCCATTATGACATCTGCACATTTACATCCTTTGTTGTCTTTCGGTTCGGGGAGATGTTTCAGTAGGTCTCTGTATTTTTCTATAGCGTCATGAGGTTGGTATTCTTTTTTTAGTTTCAGGCCGCTGTCCTTTATAATTCCTATGCCACGCCATTCTGAGTCGCATTGTTCAAACACTTCAGATACAATATCTTGTGCTTTCTTGTTGCCTGCATCATTTACAATTTTAGTGTAATTATTTTCGACTTCCTTTCTATCTGCCTTAATCTGTTTCAGGAGCATCAGTATGGATTTTATGATGTCTTCGGGTTCAAAACCTGCTATGACTTGTGGTGCATTGATGTCTCTGTAAGGTCTTGTGCCGATAATAGATGATACATGACCGGGGTTCAGGAAACCGTCTATCTTATTATTTGGGTCTGAGACTATCAGGTTCATGGCTTCAGGTATCGTCTTGTGTGCGCATATGATGTCAAGACCGTTCTTGACTGCCCAGGCAGTCATCGGTGTTGTCGTCTCAAAACCTATTGCAAGAAAGACTAGATTTGGGTATTGTGTTTTTAGTTTGAGTGCATCGATTGTTGATTCTACGATGAATACTTTTTTCCCATTCTCTTTTGCAACTTCTAAAGACATCTCGGTACCTGGTACTTTTAGCATGTCGCCGTATGTGGCAATGGGTATTCCATTATTGGCAAGTCTTACTGCTGAATCTATTGTCTTTTGCGGTGTGACACAGACCGGACATCCGGGTCCGCTTACAAGAATGATGTTTTTTGGCAGGATTGATTTTATTCCATATTTTGCTATCGCTTGTGTGTGTGTGCCGCAGACTTCCATAATCTTTATTGGTCGGTTGATATCTTTTGCTATCTCTTTTATCTCTGATATAATGTTCTTGGTATCGGTATCCACAGGCATCACTTAAATTGTATCGTCTTTTCTGTCCTTTTTCAGGATCTCAATCGCAAATCCTGCATGCACTAAGACGTAGTCTCCAATATTTGGTGACACAAGCGTTATCTTTGCCTGTTTTTTTATGCCGTCATAGTCTATGGTTGCGTTATCATCATCTATCTTTATGACTTTTCCAGGGATTGCAAGGCACATGATTTTATATTCAATTAGAAGATTATTAAATGTTGGTTTTTTGGAAAAATATAGAATTTGAAAAATAATGTTTTAAAAAAATAATATTTACCTGAAATATGCATTGAGAACATACTGATGTATCATTCTGTGTGTGTTGAAGAATGATGCGTTGAATGCGATTGAATGTTTCATTATGTTGGTCCATGCTTTCCTGTCTTTGTAGTATTTAGGTAGTATCTGATGTTCCAGTTTGTCATACAGGTCTTTTGCGTCGTCACATCTTGAATTGTCCGGATTCTTGTCGCCTATCGACCAGCCGGTTATGTCTTCCAGATGCCCTTCAAGCCACCAACCGTCCGGGATGCTCAGGTTCGGTATACCGTTGTGGCAGGCTTTCATGCCTGATGTTCCCGATGCCTCAAGAGGTCTGAGTGGTGTGTTTAACCAGATGTCTACGCCTGAGACCATCTTCTTTGCAATCTCTATGTCATAATTTTCTAGGTATACGCATCTTATCTTGCCTTTTAAGTCTTCCATATCTTTGAATATGTTTCTTATGAGGTCTTTTCCGGTACCATCATTTGGGTGCGCTTTACCGCCGTATATGATCTGTATCTCTCCTACATCTTTTGCTATCTTTTTGAGTCTCTCTATGCTTGAGAACAGAAGGTCTGCCCGTTTGTAGGCAGTGCTACGTCTTGCGAAACCTATTGTGAACACTTCCGGTTTCATGTCTGTGCCGGTAGTTTTCTTTATGTAGTCGAAAAGGTCTTTCTTTGCTTTGATGTGTGCGTCCCAGATTTCATCGCCTGGAATGTTTAAGGCATATCTTAATGTGAATGAATCATTTTTCCAGCCAGGTATGTATCTGTCATAAAGTTTGCTGAAATGTTTCGAGGTCCATGTTACTGAGTGCACACCGTTTGTGATTGAATCTATAAGGTATCCTGGGAACATGTCTCTTGATACTTCGCCGTGCTTTTTTGCGACACCATTTATGTATTGGCTATTGTCTAAAGCAAGATATGTCATGTTAAGTTTTCCGTTGTGGCATTTCGTTTCAAGTTCATTGAATGGTATTATGTCGCCGACCACTTCTTTCACAAGATTGAAATCATATTGGTCGTGACCTGCGGGAACCGGTGTGTGTGTGGTGAACACGCATCGTTCTCTTATGCAGTTTTTGTTTTTAAGGTTTAACATTTCAGAGTTTATACTGTTTTTTCTCAAGAGCTCAAGAACTAGAAGACTTGAATGACCTTCATTCATGTGATATTTCTTTATGTTCCTGTAACCTAAATTCTCAATGGTCCGTATTCCACCTATTCCGAGGACTATCTCTTGCTGGAGCCTGTATCTCTGGTCCCCTCCGTAAAGGTGATGAGTTATGCGTCTGTCTGTTTCATTGTTCTCTTCAAGGTCTGTGTCTAGGTATATTAGGGGGACACTGTAGTCATCTGCACCTTTTACGTCATATTGCCATGCGGCAACATGAACCTGTCTTCCTTCTATGTTGACTGTTATGGTCTTATCCAATCTCTTAAGAAATTGTTCGGGTTTCCATTCTACACCCTGTTCGGTCTGGTTACCTTGTGCATCCAGTTTCTGTTGGAAATAACCTTTCCTGTACAATAAGGTGATTGCGACTACTGGCACATTAAGGTCTGCACAGCTTTTTATCGTATCTCCTGCAAGAATTCCAAGACCACCACTATAAGTTGGGATTTTTTCGTCAATGCCTATTTCCATGCTAAAATAGGCTATTGTCCTTCTGTCTTTTCGTGTGGTCTTTGAATTGAAACGTTCCATATCTGTTACCTAATGATAAGATGTCATCAGGGTATATAAATGAGTTTCTGTTTTTTTAGGTGCTTAAAATGAGAAAAAGAATTGGTTAAAAGAATCAGTTGTAAATAGCCCTTTCTTTTTCTTTGGCTTCATCAGTAGCAGTTTTTGGTGTTTTCAATGTTAATATTTTACCAATCTGTAAACCACCATATTCTGTTTTTGTTATCGGTATGAGATGGTCATATTCTGTAAATATTGGTGGATATTCATCTAGGCTTGCTAATTCAATAGTGGGTTTAATTGTATCAAAACCTAGTTTGGGATAGTTTGTTTTTTCTGTTATACCTATCCAACATTTTATTTCTCTGTCTATTGGTTTTAAGTACTCTGTTATCATTGAATTGATCTCTTCTGTATCCATAATTATCAACCTATAAAAATTCAACACCTTCATATTTGTTTTGGAGTCTGCTGTTTAATTCTTCTATTGTGGGTTCAGTTTGTTCTGAAAAAGGGTCATAATTTATTTTATTTGCACCTTCTGCTATCTGTGCATCGTGATTTGCTAATCCTGTTGCTGCTTTTTTGTTTAAATATTCAATATCGACTTTAGGTTTAGATCCCATGGTTGCATCTGTAGGGATTATGCTGTCAGGACCATTTACCATAATCGTATCTGTTTCATTATTTATTCCATAAACCATATCATTTGCACCTCGAATATATTTACTCTTTGTGAGTAGTTGTAATTATATAGTAGTTATAGTTTATAAAGGTTTCGCTTTTTGGCTTTTATCTCGGTTTTTATATAGTTTCAGATGTAAAATACGGTATGGTTGAGGGTAAAAAAAGTTTCAAAAATTATGCAATCCTACTTGTTTTCATAAACACAGTCATACTTATACTGGAGGCGCTTTTTCCGGTCATTATCGAGATGTTCGGGCTTTACCCGCCTAATTTCATTGCTGAACCTTGGATAATTATTACTTCGATGTTTCTTCATTCGGGGTTTGAGCACTTGCTATACAATATGTTTGCGCTCGGGCTTTTTGGTATTGTCCTTGAGAGGATAATCGGGTCTGAAAAGTTTCTTATCGGTTATATCTTGTCCGGTATCTTTGCTGGGTTGGCTACGTTAATGATGTATCCATCAAGTGTATCTATCGGTGCAAGCGGTGCCATATATGGGATTATAGGCATACTTTCCGTTCTTCGCCCAAGGATGATGATCTATATCGCTGTGCCTCTTCCTATGCTCTTTTATGCAGTAATCTATGTGTTCTTTGATGTAGTGGGTATAATCACGGGTGTCAATCCTGATAATATCGCTTATGGTGCACATGTGGCGGGGTTTATCGGGGGGGTTATCTTTGGTCTCAGGATAAAGGATCAGTTTAAGGAAGAGAAAGAGATACGCGCTGAGATCTCTCGTGAATTTGACGATGATGAATTGGATAGGTGGGAAGAAGAGTATATGAAATGATTAAAAAAGAAGGGTTTTTAAAGTTAAATCCTATTTATTTCTTGGATGTCAGTTATGGAGTCTGTGGATTATGTTCTTGAGAATATGATTAAATATGCACTTTTTAAAAAAAATGGTAGTGAACATTCATCTCTTTCGTTATTATATCCTGATATTGAATGTATAAATATTTCTGAGTTAAAAAAAATAAGATATCTTGGTAATGGTACATCTTATGATGTGACTTGTGTTGAATATAATGGTAAAGAATATGCATTTAAACAGATACAAAAAGATGAATTTATTGAAGAAAATGCAGTACATCATATTTTTTGTTCTATATTAGGTCTACAAAAAGGTAAGGATATCTTTCCAGAATTATTTCCAGATGTAAAAGGGTTTGTTGTTTCAGATAATCATTCCGAATTGACAGGTGAGAATTTATCTTATGAAGGATTGCTTGTAGAATATTTTGGAGAGAATTATAAACTTTTATCTTATTATTATGATTTTTTAAATGATGATACAATAAATCAGATTGAAGAGGTTGTGGGGATTATGCAAAATAATTGGGTGTGGTGTGATGCTAAAGCAGATAATATCCTAATTGATGCTAATCAAAATTTAAAATTTATAGACAGTAGTTTTGAACAACCTCTTATAACTAATTATAAATCTGAGTGGCATTATATTAAACAAATTAAGATTGGAATGACAAAATTTCCTTCTTTTAGGGATATTGAAAAAGAATGGTTAAAACAAATTATTCAGACTTATAAAACGGTACTTAGGTGTTCTTTCAATGAAGATACATGGTGGTTTAAGGATATTATAGATAAGTAAATTAGAATATCTTAGGCACCTGTCCACCTGTTCTCGTCCAGTCTGAATCCGTTGAAGTTTATCAGGTTACAAGATTTCTCAAGCAATGGTTTCCTGCCGAAAAGTATGATGCATGGATTTGTGTTTATGTCTGTGCCTTGCATCTTGTAGATTATATCGTCTAATTTTTCAAGATATGAGCTGTCTACAACTTCTTGCGGTAAGCATGAGGTCTCTTTTCCAAGGATGATATATTCTTGAGTCTTATGGATTGTCGGTAAAGAATCCATGAATTCTTTGTCCCGTACATATTCGGGTTCACCCACCGAATAGAACATAATTATGATTTCTCCTCTGTCAAGTTCTTCTTTGACGAATTCCTGTCGTGGAAAATCTTTTGAGGTCTGGCCTAAATAATTCATAAGTACCCAGGCATTTGACATGACAGAACAGCTGTCAAGACCTTTATCTTTAAGGATGTCTATTGAATCTAAGTATTTGTCAGGGGTGTCATAATATGGTGTTATCGGTCTTATGGGTAGTTGTTCCGTTGTTGCGATCTCTGAGCCGATGATTGCGGAAAATGATAATAAAAACATGATAATCGCTACAGTTGTTATCGGTCTTTTTATCTTATTCGCTAGGTGTCTTAGTCCTATATATGAATAATATATTGCAGGTAATGTCAGTGTGAAAAGATATCTTGAATCTTTGATTGGTATGTTTGAATAAGATAATATTGAAAATATTAATATCGCAAACATTATTAGCTCTGCCTTTTTATCGTCAAAGGTTGATCTTATTCCGGTTATTATATTGTCTTTTTGATTGTAAATGTATTTAATGAATCTATATATCTCAATTCCGAGTCCCAGTATGAAAAATGGTGCAAATATGTTCAGGACAATCAAGAAATGTACAGGTTCAACAGGACTTATGAGGTATTCCCTGTAAAGGATGTTGTTAGCATATTGGTCTGCTATGCTTGTAAAAAAGTTGCCCCATTTCAGGTAATTGTAGATGAACCAGATTCCCAATGGTGTCCCGAACAGGATGAAAGCTTTTGTTATCTTTTTTACATTTCCTATCATGAAAAGAAGCGGGAATAATGCAAGGCCTGTGTACCTTGAGAGTGCGCTCAGACCTAGATAAAATCCCGAAATGGATTTCTGTCTTATCAGCATGGCAATTGACAGTTCTAGGAATGCGATCGATAAGAGTTCTGTGCCATTGTAAAGGCCGTTGACTAAGATGTATGGTGTCAGGCTCAGCGCATAGAATGCGACCTTATCAAAATTAAGTGATTCTGCGAGTCTCTGGCTAGAATGCATGAATAGGACAGATGCAAGGAGGATGTATATGAATTCTGCCATCCTGAAACCAAATATGCTCAATAGGCCTAGTATGAATGGCATCAATGGCGGTCTTAACGGTTCAAAATAAGTTCCATCTGAAACTGAGTATTTTGCATTCTCTACATAAGATGCGAAATCCCAGGAAAGTGAGATATAATGCTGGAACAAAAAATATGCAGTTGCTAATGTGAACATTATCAGGATCTTTTTATCTGGCAGTTCGATATCTTTTATTTTTGATTGTATCTTTGAATATATTTTTGACATCCATACACCTTTATCTTGTTATGATTCCTACTCCTGCGATAATCAAGATTAGGCCTGCCCATTTAAATGGTGGGAATGTTTCGCCCAGAAATGTTTTCGAGAAAAGTGTAACCCATATGTAACTTGTGGCTATGATCGGGTAAAGGATTGATAAATTTCCAAATTTGAGAGCCACTACAAACAGTACTGTCGCCAACCCATAAAAGAATAGACCAATCATCAGCTTGTAATTGAAGAGCCAGGATACTATGTTTGCGTTTATGTCTTCGGATGCTAATTTGAAAAATATCTGACCTGTAGCTCCAAGAAGTGCGCAGAATGCGACCAATAAATAAATCATAAGTTTAGTTTCCATTGTAATATCCTCTTTTTTTGTTTATAAAAATCTTTATGACATCAATTCCCATCAATATTGAATCTTTAAATACATTAAGTCTGCTATCATCTGAGTTTGTCCATTCTACTGGGACCTCTTTTATTTTATATCCTAACTTTTTTGCAATTAGGAGTAATTCTGCGTCAAATGCGAAACCATCTATCTTCTGTTTTGAAAATATTGGTTCTATCGTCTCGTTTCTGAACATCTTGAAACCGCATTGTGTATCTTTTATGTCTTTTATTACTAATAATTTTACAAATAATGGGAATATCTTACCACAGGTGCTTCTTATTAATGGTTGTTTTTTCTTTATATTTGAGTTTTGTAGGTTTCTTGAGCAGATAACGATGTGGTGGTCATCAAGATATTTTATAAGTTTCTCTGTCTCTTCAATCGGTGTTGAGAGGTCAACATCAATGAACAGAATTGTTTCATATCTTGCAGTAAGTATGCTCTTTCTTATTGAATGCCCCTTACCCATACGTTCTTTGTTCTCAATCAGGATTATGTCTCTGTAGATGTCTTTCGCAATTGTTTCTGTGTTGCCTTTTGGCGGGTCAAGTGTGATTATTATCTCGAATCTGTTGAAGTTATCAGTTAAGTATTTATGGATTTTTGGAAGTGATCGTTTCAACCTTTTTTCATCTTTGTAAACGGGGATTATTACTGATATTTCCTCGAATTTGTTTTTTGCCATATCAGATATTTGTATGGGAGCATTATAAATAATGTTTTAGTTATTGTTTTCAATAAACAAAGCTATATAAACTCGGGGGCAGTAAATATATTCTATGTCTAATTATGCATCGCTTCTTATCCTTCTTGCGCTAATTGCCATCGTATATATATTGGACCGTAAGAATTTTACGAAAGAGGGGACACTATTCTATCTTCGTAGGACTGATAAAGGTCTGAAGTTCATTGAACGTTTTTCTACTAAACATAAGAGATTCTTCGGTATATTTGCAGATCTCGGGATACTGTTCAGTTTCGGTACACTTGGTGCATGGTACCTTTTGAAGACTAAGAAAGCAACTGGTATCTTATGGAAGACTGTCATGTCATTCTCACTTTTTTATATGGTGTTCGGTGTACTCTTAAAGACTATATTTTCAGGGGTGTTATCATTGTTCGGTGCTTCCGGATTCATTGTCGCTTACCTGTTTAAGTCTGCCATGGACATCATCACTGCTCCGGCATCAGTTGCTGCAGTCCAGTTAGTGTTGCCAGTCAATATACCTAATGCGCCTATATTTTATGTACCTATTGACTTATGGCTGATATCTATATTTGTTATTTTAATTGCTCATGAATTCTCTCATGCATTTGTTGCAAAAGCACAGGGCATCAATGTCAAATCACTCGGGTACGGGTTCCTTGCGATTTTGCCTTTAGGTTTTGCTGAGCCTGATGAGAAACAGATCAAGAAATCAAAGTCTCTTGTCAAGACACGAATCTATGGTGCAGGATCGTTTGCTAATTTCATCGTTGCTTTGATGACTATTCCTTTATTATTGGGGGTGCTTTTAGCTTATTCAAATTCAGTTGATGTTACTGGTGTATCTTATAATGGTACGATTGATGGTATGCCTGCGGATGGTATTCTTCCGATGGATGGGACGATAACTATGATCTCTGGAAATGAGACCC
>DAOVVY010000124.1 GCA_030636885.1 Candidatus Nanohaloarchaea archaeon | reverse complement strand
TCTCGTGCTGCAAAGAGTAATGCTTTGTCTATTGTAAGCCCCGATTTTATGTTTGATGCTGCAAGGATGAGGAGGTCGGGTAAGACTTTTTCTATATGTTTTGTTCTTTTTTCGGCAGTGACTGTAAATACTATATAAGGTGTAATAATTCCTGTTATGAGAATTGTTGTAATTAAAATGGTGGTTATGAATGTGTTTAGATTTATTGATAAATATGTAATTGTTAAAAGTGTAAATAAAATTATATATGATATTTTTATTGTGTTTGTCACATAATTGTATATTGGGAGGTCTATTCCTGCATATATTGCTTCTTGTTCAAGTTTTTGTTTGTATTTTTTTGGTAGGTTACCATATAATATTTTTGCATAATCTTTTTTAGGTAGGGTCTTATCTCTATTTTGTGCTTCTTTCTTTTTTTTGTTTGCTTCAGGTTTTTTAATTTTCATTAAAGTTTCACCAATGGTCTTTTGGTCTTTACGATGTTTAAAAATAATAGTTGGAATAAGAGGAGACCTACAAGTATTCCATAAAAGAGTGTCTTTCCGATTATCATGCCTGTAAAGCTTGATAAAAGCATTAAGAATGTAATTCCAAGAGATGGTACTATGACACCTATCATCATATACATAAGTGTATATGGATTTAATTCTTGTCCGTATCTTTTGATTGAAAGTATTTGGTCTTTTATTATATTTTCTACTGTCGATTGTAGTGTTTTTTCAAGGGCTGTGCCCGTTTTTAATGAGTTTAGTATTTGCCAGAATGATTTTCTGTAGGTAAATGATGGGTTCTGTATTATATTTTCTTCAAGTGCTTCAATTTCTGATTTACCACCGTTAATTTCTTTAAGCATATTTTTGATGTTTTCGGATACTTTTCCGTATCCTTCCGAGATTGTAACAAGTGCTTGGTATATGGGTATTCCTGATTTTACTTCAATCAGTAAGTGTCTTAGTGCGTATGGTAATTCTGCATCAATCTTTCTTGAATCTTTGAGTGCTTTTGCTTTGGGTGCATAAAGACCTGAATAAAAGCTGAATATAAACATGATTGGTATTATGATTGCACCAAGTAAGAAAAGATTGATATTTTGTGTGAATATTGCGAGTAATAAGAACATGGCACCCATCATGGCAGACATATTTGCCGATTTGTAAAGACATAATGCTACGTGTGTTTTTGGTTCTGTAGTATCTCCTGCCTGAGCAAGGTATATGTTTATGTCTGGAAAAAGTGGTGTTAGATGTTCGGCAAAACTTAAGAATTTTTTTGGAGGTTCTATATTTATCTTTTTTTTATTCATAAGATATATCGCTCCTTTATTTTATTATCGTTTTAATGTTTATTCTTTTTTTTCAATCTCTTTCATAATTTCGGGTCCTAAAAGTTCAGAGGGGTCTGTGTTTTTTTTAGCAAGGTCTATAATTTTTTTTTCATCTCTATAGTATTCGGCAAATACTTTACCTACTGCATTAACACTTTTGATATTATAATTAAGCATCCATTGAAGTATTGTCTGTTTGTCTTTCAGATTTTCTTCAATTTCAATCTCGTTCATTCCGGTGAAAAGATGTATCTCATTGATTATCCTTATATATCTTCCCACTTTGTCGAAAGTGTCGTCTCTCGCGTTCCATTTGTATATGACATTGACTTTGTTTGAAAGGTCTTCAAGTGGTATTATTTCTGCAAGTTCAAGATTTCGTCTTATACCCTTTCTTCTGTGTCTGTATTGGACAAGCATGAGATGGAGTGCACTTATCAGTGGTTCCGGTAGGTCTATCGGGGGGTTGGTAAGTCTTTTGTATGCCTGGTCTGCTGTGTCGGAGTGGAATGTTGCGTAAGCTGAATGTCCTGTCCTTATGGCTTCAAACATAACTTCTGCCTCTTTTGCACGTCTTATTTCACCTACAATAATTCTGTCGGGACGCATACGGAGAGAATTTGCAAGAAGATCAAGCATACTTACTCCTCCCTGCCCTTCAGGATTTGGTTCTCTTGCAGAGAATGGTATCCAGTGCAGATATTTTGGTAGCTGGATCTCTCTTGTGTCTTCAATGGATAATATTCTTTGGTTAGGTGGTGTGAATGGGATGAGTGCGTTGAGGAGGGATGTTTTTCCTGATGCAGTTCCACCAACAACCAGTATATTTAGTTCATATTGCATTGCTAACCAGATGACTGATGCGACTTCAATAGATAATGTTTTGATTTTAGGATCTATCATGTTTATGATTGTCCAGGGTGATCTTGAGAACCGTCTTATCGTTATTGTGTTGCCTTTGGTTGAAATAGGAAATAGTGTTGCATTAACTCTGTCTCCTGTAGATAGGTGCGCATCCATCAATGGATGTATATTTGTTATCTGCCGTCCTACTTTTCGACCTATGGCTGCCATATAATTGTATATTGTCTCTTCATTTTTGAAATTGATTGTAGTTTTTACCCATCCGAATTTTTTGTGATAAACCCATACTGGTTCTTCGCTGTTGTTTATGACTATTTCTTCAAGGTAATTATCATTTAAAAGTATTTCTACATCTCCAAGTCCTAACATCTCGTGGATGAGGATACCTACTAAGATCTTTTTTTCCTTCTCACTTGATTCTGGAAGAAGCTGTCCTAAGATTTCCATTGCCTTTGTCATGAATTTTTCTTTTACTTCGCTGTATGCTTTAGGGTCTATGAATTCTGATGTTGAAAGTTGTACCATGGATATGACTTCTTCTCTTACATGGTTTAATATTGCATGAGTCGCTTTGTGAAGTTTAGGTTGTTCTATGGAATATATAGGTATATATTCATCTGGTATCTCAAGGATTGTAATATTTGCAGTTATGTTGTCTGATTGGATATCGTACTCAAGAAGTATTTTTTCATCTTTTTCTAATATTTTTTTAGTTGGTTTTTGATGTATTTTGAGTGGTTTTGTTTTGGGTGTTTCTGTTTTTTGTTTCTTTTTTATTTTT
>DAOVVY010000001.1 GCA_030636885.1 Candidatus Nanohaloarchaea archaeon | reverse complement strand
CTTGATAAGGATATATTAAACCCTGATGAAGATATAATAAATTTAAACATAATAAACCAGACTTATATAGGTAGTTATCTTAATCTTGATGTAGAGCGTATAGATAATAGCACATTTATTTTACATTATGAATTGAATGAAACATTTAACTCTGAACTGGATAAATGTAAGGAAGATAAGGATTATATTGATTTCATTGATAAATATATTAACATTACAGATTCGAAGACAAAAGATTATTTGAATAAACTTGACGAATATCCTATAAAATCATTAAGTACGGGTGTATCGACAGATAAACTTTTATTAAACCTATCAGAGGTCGGCACATTAAATATAAACACTTCAGGTATTGTTGACGAGAACATATCACTCGGTTTTGGCACGATACAGTTGAAAACTATAAAATCAAAAATACTCAATTTTGATAAGAAAGTAGTTCTTGAAAATGATTATGGTTTGAATCTTAAAAATGACAGTATTGTATCTTATGAATATTCATATAACAACACCTGTTATTCTGAGAGTGCTGATTTGATTATCACTATTGATAACTGTCACCAACTATATAAAACCTCAATAACTTATGATATTCAAATTGAGAATAAAAAAGACGAGCAACTCACATATAATTTTCTTGTTTCAAGTGGTAATAATATATCTTACGCTTCAACAAATGACACAAAATCTAAGACAAAATCAAAATTTTTAAGTAAAGATATGATAGGTAATATAAGCGACGATTTCTATTCACTTAAAAACCTTAGTTTCGGTGGAAACGAAACAATTACACTACAATATACTATCAATAGTTTAGACACTAAAGGCAAATTCAACATTATAGGTTACGATTCTGATTATAATCTTACTGAAGCAATAAAAGCCAAACAATATATCTTTCTTGATCCTACTTGGGATGATGCAAAAGTAAGTTATTGGAATGCTGATACTGATGGTAGTTTTCCTGATTCTTGGGGTTCTCATACAGGAACAATTGATGGTGCTACTTTTAATAGTGATGCGTATATTAATGGTGGATATGATTTTGTCACTAATGATAATATATTATTAGATATTTCAAGTGACTGGAATGGTGGTACAAATAATGCTTTTAGTATAGTTATGTGGGTATATGCAAATCAATGGGGTGTTGCTCATACATTTGCAAGTAATTTTAAATATCTTGGTAGTGGAAATTCAAAAGGATTTACATTAAATATTTATCCAAGTTATGTAAGATTTAGGATTGCTGATGTAGATACTTGTAGATATACCACAGATATTTCTGGTGGGTGGCATCATGTGGTAGGTACATATGATGGCACTTATGCGAGGTTATATGTTGATGCGGATTTGAAAGATACAGATGCAGTTACACACAATATAGATAGCACAAATCCATTATCTTTTGGTGCTTGGGAAAATTCAGTTGGTGGTAAAGGCGAATATTTTGATGGTACACTTGATGAGATTGCTTTTTTTGATAAAGCCCTAAGTATTACAGAGATTCAAGATATATATGATAATGGTTTAGCACCTGCCGCAGACACTTGTTCAGAACCAAGCATAAACACAAACCATGAATTTGACCTTTCGGATAATTGTGTAATAAATGATGACTGGAATATTGGTACTGGTAATATAACTTTCATAAACACAGGTACTATTACATTCAATGCAACTATAATCGCACATAATATAGCATCGTTACCTGCTGATCAGAAAGGTTATTTAGGTGAGGGTGCGAGGATACGGGTGGGTTGATTTGATTAAGAATCTATTTTTAATTACTACTATTCTACTTCTAATTAGTCCTATTTCTGCAATAAATTTCGATACTTCGAGTTATTCTGGTCAGGTTTCACAGAAACAGGTTGCCGATATTTACACTACAAATTATACTGGGTTGTCTACTCATATTGAACCAATTCCTACAGGATACATAATAGATCAGACAGTACCAACATTTACAATCCATACCCCCACTACCGATCAGAATATAAGTTCAACTGACAGGATTGATTTCAATGTTTCCTATACAGAACAATATCCTGATACCTGTATTTTAGAGTTCAATAATATTAACTATACAATGACAATCAACACGACAACTTCTGAATGTACTAAAACAATAGGAAATAATGCTGATAATGTATATACTTATTATGTTTGGATGAACGATACTTCTGGCAATTCCAATCAGACTTATACAGAAACAGTAACAATAACCTATACTGCAAGTTGGTATGAACGGACAAGTGGTAGTGGTGGCGGCGTACCAATAAGTGTGGTAACTCCTCCTGTTGTAGATGATATAATTGATGTAGACCTGACTAAAATATCTCCTCCAGAGATTTCCGATTCTATTGCAGTTAGTATAGAAATATCAGATACCTTTTCAATTACAAATCTTGATAATACATCGACTGTATATACGATTTCATTGGATTGCAGTAAATACAAAGAAAACCGTCAATTGTGTCCTTATATCACATTTACTGACATTTTAGGTGATTTAAATCAATCTACTATGATAGATGTATCAATTGATGAGATTTCAAAGGAATATATTGAATATGTTGTAAATATGCCGAAAGATGCACCTTTGACGACTTATTACGCTGATATAGTGATAACAAGCAACAAAAATGAAACATTGATCCTACCTATAGAATACAAGACTCGAACAATGCTGACTATGGGAGAATTTATTGAAAAATATTATTATTTGATTATTTTCGTTGTTTTAGTAGGGTTTGTGTGGTATATCTTAGGAAAAAGACGAAAGAAGAAACAAAAAAACACATATAAATAGATGTCAATCACCACCATTTAAAAATGGTGGCTTGAGAGGTGACTCTTGAGAGTAATTGGTTGATTAGAGAGTTGGTAAAATATGGAAAAAGAACAACAGCAGTTATCTGAGAGAGATACATACATACCTACAGTTGTATTCCAAGACTGTAGCCCTGTGGCTATGCCTTTAAACAGAGAGGAAACTCTCGGTGAGCATGGCTTAAAAACCTCAGTTAACATTCTCGATGGAAACCAACACCGACAAACAGGTGGGCTTATCGCTAAAGTGTTTGTACTGAGTATAGATAATAAACCTTTGATGCCTTGTACCCCTGCCAAAGCACGGCATCTATTGAACGACAAAAGAGCAGAAGTAGTAAGCAGAAAACCATTTACAGTAAAATTAAAATTTGAATGTGAGAATAAGACACAACCAATAAAATTAGGCATAGATTCAGGACATAAGTATGTCGGTTTTTCTGCCGTGACAAAGAAGAAAGAACTTATATCTGGTGAACTGAAATTAAGGCAGGATGTGAGCAAGAAATTACAGGATAGAGCAATGTACCGTAATAACAGACGGAGTAAGTTGTGGTACAGGAAACCAAGATTTGACAACCGAAAAAGGAATGCTGGTTGGTTAGCCCCGAGCATAAGGCACAAGGTTGAAACACATATAAGGTTAGTGGATAAGATTAAAGCATTATTACCGATAACTAAAGTGATAGTTGAGGTTGCCAAGTTCGACACTCAGAAGTTGCAGGATGTGGATATTAGTGGTGTTGATTATCAACAAGGACAGATGCAGGGCTATGATAATCTACGGGCTTTTGTACTGTACCATGATAAATATACTTGTCAGATTTGTAATAAGACTGATGGTATTTTCAATATTCATCATATAATCCAGCGAAAAGATGGTGGTAGTGACCGACCAGACAATCTGGTGACCGTCCATAAATCCTGCCATGATAAATTCCATAAGGGGAAGATCAAGCATAAGTTTACCAAACCGAAATCTTTCAAACAGACAGTAATTATGAATAATATTAGAAAATATATTGTTGATATGTTGGAATGTGATCATACTTACGGCTATATCACTAAACGCAAGAGGATAGAATTGGGTATAGATAAATCTCATGTGAATGATGCTTTTGTCATTTCTGATGGCAATGGACAAGATAGATGCCGACCTTTAAGAATAAAACAAGTACGAAGGCATAATCGTTGTCTTCAGAAGAACCGTAAAGGTTTTGCCCCAGCGATAAGGCGACAGAGATACAAATACCAACCTAACGATATAATTTCAGCTGGTAACAAACGATATATGGTTAAGGGTGTACATTGCAAAGGTACGAGAGTTTTGGTATCTGATAGGATTAGTAAGGATAAGAGTATATGCTTGAAGAAAGTTGAATTAATTAATTATGGTCAAGGTTTAAGTTTTGAGGTTATTTCCTCAATTCCTCCCTCCTTTGAAAAGAAGGGTATCCTTGAGGTGGTTTGATGAACCTAAAAAAATCAAAAAACATACTTAATCTGACTTTAAATAATAATTTTGGTATTAAGACTGAATGTATTCCAAAAGTAGTCTGTATTGAAACGACAAACTATTGCAACTTAAAATGTTCTATGTGCAATTATCGTTTCATGTCACGGCAAAAGGAACACATGACTTTCAAGTTATTCAAAAAGATTATTGATGAGATAAGACATTACCCTTTTGTTTCAGGCATAGATATACAGATGTGGGGCGAACCTTTTCTAAATAAGGATATTTTTAAGATGGTAGATTATTCTGTTGACAAAGTACCTATAGTGAGATTAAACACGAATGGTATGCTATTGAATGATAAAAACACAAAACGATTGATGGCTACACCTATAAAACATTTCACGATTTCAATTGATGCGACAACCAAAGAAACCTATGATAAGATTCGTTGTGGTGGTGACTTTGATACAGTGATAAAGAATACTAAGAAGTTTCTAAAAGCAAAGGGTAAAGGTAACAGACCATATACTGTTGTCCAGATAATCGAGATGAAACACAATAAATCCGAACTTGACGCTTTTAAGGAACAATGGAAAGATCTTGCTGATGAAGTTGATATTGTACGCTTATCGAGTTTCAGCAATCCAAATACTAACTATGATGATAACAAAATCCAAGACTATGACCATGATTCAGTACCTTTCTGCGGCATCTTGTGGAATCGTATGTGTATTTACTCGAATGGTGATGTACCTTTCTGTTATGCAGATTATGATGGAAAAAACTTATTGGGTAATGTTTATGAAAGCAAAATAATAGATATATGGAACTCTGACAAGATATTCCGATTAAGGAATAATTTCAGGCGTAATAAGAACCTGCCGAAAGAATGTCGGTATTGCAATGAATATGATCGCAATGGAGATTATAGTATTAGAAGAATATTAAGAGATTTTGTTGATAAGATTTCAGGCAGAGAAAAAATATCGAAAAATCATAGATAATTATATATACTTGCAGAACAAATAATAATAAGTGTGATACAAAGATTCCAACATCTTGTATAAAAGTTAAGTAAACATTCCATTAGAAATGCCAAAATTTCAGTTTGGTGTCTTGGTTTGATATATCCCTCATATGTCGTCGGTTTCCAAGACATCATCAATTTCTTCTTCTGATTAATTTTTTCTAAACTATATATACTTTCGAACATAATAATTAACTATGAACATTTTAACACCGCATTTTTCTAACTTAGTTTGGAGGGAGAACAATAGTTTTCTAAACACCTCTTTTCTCCAGACACTTCCCTCAATATCAATTAATCGGTAGATTCCATGCAAGACAAAGACAACTTCAACGATTTCGATAATGATATGGAGATTAGTAATTTTGAAGATAAGGGAATCCAACCAAAGACTATCAAGTTTGGTCGACCATCTCATTTATTGAAAGGAGAAGATAAGTTATTAGATCAGATTCACAAACAACAAGATAAACCTAAGATGCCTAAACAGAGATTGGATGTTCTTAATCTTGTAAGGGATAGAATGAAAAAGAAGTATCCTAACTGACGGTTGTTCGCTATTTCTATATACCAAATGATAGAAACCTTTATATAGTGGTTAAGTTCTAATAGTTATTACATTAATCGGTGTTGAGTTATTTATGGTTGTAAATCGAACAAGAAACAAAAACGGCAGGTTCAGAAAGAAACGATCAGACTTCGGTAAAAAGTATAAGAGGTAAATAATTTTGAAATTCAAGAACATAACCCGAAACATCCTAATCATATCTACTCTATTGGTTATTTCTGGCGTTATCATGCTTAATCACGGAATTTCGGTCAATTCAGAGTTCTGGATGAATTTAGCACCAGAACTGTTTGGCGGAGGAATCCTGATAGTAGTATTATTTGCTTATGGTATAGCTACAAAGATTATTAAATTTAAATAGGTGATATTATAGCAACTACACAGAAGAGGATGGAATTTAGACGAGCATTTAGTACAGTCTTAGATTCTTTAGGTTTTGATTCAATGAGTGGAGATATCCTCAAAGGGAGAACTATGACAAAAAAACAATTCACAAGGTATGGTAGTGTGATTAAGCATGAAATCCGCAGGAGAAATATAGCGAAAAAAACCCAACAGAAAGTGATAGGTCATACTAATATATTAATTGATAGATATTGAATAATTAAATAGGTGATTGATGATTCCACAGAAATTCGATGATTGCGTAAAATCTGTTAAGCGACAGATAAAGTCTGGTAAGACTAAGAAGACTTATAAAAAGGGTAAAGTGTGTGTCGTCAGCAATCCCTACTCTATATGTAGCGGTTCAGTACTAAAAAAGAGATGATTTAAAATATGAACATAAGAATCTTATCTTGTATATTTACATTCTTCTTACTATTCAGTTCTGTCTCTGCAATAGAATATATTGATGAAGAGACCACTCAAAATACTGCTGATTGGGTTTACATTCAAGACGGTCTCAGTCTATGGGATAAATTGATGTTAGAATTTTCTTCATACAGCATGACTATAATTGATGGTTCTGCTTGTAGTGAGATACCATATTATTCTGGTACATTATTACCTAAAGCTTATCCTTATGCTACTGGTTGGCGAAATTCTGTGTATGATGGTATGATAGTTAAAATGTATAAAGTCATAAGTACAGAACCCTATGAAACAGAACTTGTTGAAGAGATGATCATACATTTTGGAAAAACTGTAAGCATTGAACTTGAAGCAAATACAGAATATCATTATGATAAATATATGTGTACTCCTTCTATTGTATATAAGACTTGTACTGATACAGATGATTTGGATTATTTCAATAGAGGTAGTGTAACCATTTCAACAAACGAAATACCTGAACAATCATATTATGACAGTTGTAGTTCAAGCGATAATCTTTATGAACGATATTGTGATGCAGACGATAATCTTGTTTCAAAAGCTTATACTTGTCCTGATGGGTGCGAATATGGTGCTTGTGTGATAGCAGTACCGACAACCAAAGAAATAACTTGTTATCCTTTACTTGCTAATTGTGATGCAAGGACTTTTACTGTTGATTTAGCTGACGATTGTTCAGATGTGATGTATAACGACCAAGATATAAAATCATACTCAAATCATGCTGATTGCGACTATATATTGAATCCACCATTGACTGACGAATGTGATCGTTGGGTATTTGATAAGTGTGTTGATGGTTTGGCACAGGAACGCTGTTTTGATTCTGATAGTGTAAAATATTTCACAACACGACAGATAACTTCTTCTACTTGTGAGATTGTATTGACTGATACTTGCGATGATTGGCAGTTCATTAAATGTCTTAGTTATGAATTGGCAGAGGAACAATGTTATGATGATAAAAGTAACAGGTTAGGCGAGACAAGGACAGTAACTTCATCTGATTGTGGTATTGTATTGACTAATGATTGCAATGATTGGCATTTCATTGGTTGTGATGGTGATATGGCAAAAGAACAATGTTTCGATACAAGCAGTAAACTATATAGCGATACGAGACTAATTGCTTCTGCTGACTGTGTTGAAGACGAACCTGTATTGACTGATGATTGCAACAATTGGGAACTGATCGGTTGTGATGGTGCAATGGGTAAGGAATACTGTATAGATCCTTTGAGTGAGATGTTTGAACAGACAAGATTAGTAGATAATACTGCTTGTGCAAACAACGAACTACCTGCACCGCATAACTTTGTAATTCGTGACTGGGTTGAGAATAACCTGTTACTTACTACAGGATTGATAATTGGATTGATATTTATAGTTACTATGGTAATTATTAATAGAAAATTAAATGGGTGAAATGAATGTGGATTATAGATATATATCTGTATGTGAATTTACAGCACCATTGTATTCAGATAAGTTAGATTATTTATCAAGAACAATATGCTTTGGAAAACATAAAGATTCAACAGGATATATGTTTGAACCACATTTATTAGGTTCAAAAAAAGTATTAAAGACTCATAAATTACCAAAAATCATGTCAAAAATAGCAATAGAACAATGGCTTAAAACAAAAGAAGCAAATTATCTTTTAGAAATAATTAACAAAGTAAAACCGATTAATAAAATAATGTAATAAAGTGAACCTAAAACTAAATAGGGATGATGAAATATGAAGGTATTAACACCTAAAGAAAAAAGAATAATGAAAAGCTATAAGAAAAAAACAGTAAGTAAAAGATTATATGTGTCTGATCTAAGTAAATCAGATGCACAATATAAAGCTAAAGCACTTAGGGATAATGGGTATAAAGCATATTATAGAAAGGGTAAAGTTGGATATAATGTATATATTAGATGATTAAATAGGTAGAATAATATGGGTAAGATAAAGAATTGGTCTAAAATATCCGAAAAGCCAGATTTCATAGAATATAGACATAATTCAGGTATAATCTTATCTATTATTAAAACACACAGAAATAAATTAATTAATAGAGTTAAAAACTCAATTTGGATGATTGATATTAATACTGGTAGGGATATAATCAGTGTTGGGAATTCTTATGGGTATAATAAAAAACAAGCAAAAGCTTATGCAACGAGATATATGCGTTCACACCCGAAAGGATAATTAAAGGTAGATAACTATGAATGATATTGAGTATCTGATAATATATTAAAAAGATTGAATAAGGATAGAGACCATTTCCAGAAATTGATTGGTGGTGGAGATTGGTCGTTATCTGACACGATTAAAGAGTACATAAAGATACTTGACACTATGACAGAAAAGGATTGATTGATATGGCAGGAAAGAAAGATTTAAGCACCACAATATTTTTATTAGCAGGAATAATAGTTGTCAGTTTCTTAGTTCTTGGTCGTTTTGGCGGTGTTTTATCCGTATCTGCCACATCTGACTTTGAAGAAACCCTTACAGATCCCGCTTTGAATTCAGACGATTGGATGTATGTTTATGATGGTTTGAGTTTATGGGATAAGTTCAGAATGGAATTCAAACAGACAACATTAAATGTCGGTGGTGCAAGTTGTTCAACCTATCCTGACTTATCAATGACTTATACTGCTTCTGCCTTAAATAAGTGCTATACAAACAATATTCATCTTGGTGCAGTTTTCCAGATGTTTAAGGTAATAAGTGAAGATCCTTATGATACTGACCCAATGGGTTCAAAAGAGGTACTTCAAGGTGACAAACAATGTTTCGCTACTGTTATTGGTCAATTGTATCATTACGATGTTTACTTTTGTGACAATCCTTTAGAGACTAATACCTGTGACGATACTGATGCAGGTGTAGACTATTTCAATAAAGGAACTGTCAGTTTCTCTACTAATGCTTATAATATGCAGGATTTCGATGATTACTGTTCTTCAACTACAAAACTTAATGAACGGTATTGTGATATTGACGATTCTGTCCAGACACAGATATATACCTGTGCAGACAAATGTGAAGATGGCGAATGTGTCGTTGTCACTCCTACTACAAAAACCATCACTTGTTATCCTTTGATGGCAAACTGTGTTGCAAAAACATTCACTGTCGGTTTAACAGACGATTGTTCAGATGTAGATTATAATGGTTATGATGTAGCTTCTTACAGTACATATTCCGATTGTGACGATATATTAAACCCTGATGTACCAACACCTGACCCTACAACAAATTGCGGTAAATGGGTTTCTATGGGTTGCGATGGTGATATGGGTAAAGAACAATGTTTCGATCCTACAAGTTCTATCTATGGCGATACACGACTTGTTGTCAACGCTGACTGTTCAGGCGATGTATTGACAGATGAATGTACTGACTGGCGTTTCATTGGTTGTGCTACTGGTACTATGGGTAAGGAACAATGTTTTGATATTGGTAGTAAATTATATGAAGATACAAGAACTGTTGACAATGATGATTGTTCAGACGATGAACCTACACCTACTGAAGAATGTAACAACTGGGAAAAGATTGGTTGTGAAAATGAACAGGCAATAGAATACTGTCACGATTCTCTTAGCGAGAAATATAAGGATACAAGATTGGTTGACGATTCAGACTGTAAAAATGGTGAAACGCCAAATCCTAACACTTTTAATTTACTTGACTGGATCGAAAACAATCTTATGATGGTCGGTGGTGCAATGATAGGTTTGATATTGTTATTCACTATATTAATCGTTGGCGTGATATTTGTTAGCAAAAAGAAGTGATGAAATATGGTCGTAATTGTAAACGGAAAAAAATATCGTGAACTAAGAAATGACAATGATAATATTGTTATTAAAGGACACCGCATTCGTTGGAGTAAAAAATATCAAAGATATACAATCTATGATATAAACGAAAGAAGGCAGATTTATGATACTGAATATTATGATGATGCAGTAAGATTTGTTGTAAAAAATAGATAATATATATAGCAACAGAATAAAATGATTAAAAAAGGTAAATAATTATGGGCGAGACTATACTAAAAGATCCTCTGCATTGGTTGGGTTGGATTATTTCAACCGTTGTAATCATTGGAGTATTCCATGTTTTTGATGTGCATTTACACACAAAATGGTTTCATCCAGTGGTATTGTTTATGACGATAGTTTTTGTTGATTATATCAAGCATAAGGTGGGATTGCAATAGATAATGGTGTTAATTATGGCAGTAAGAAAATTGATAAAGTTGAAGAAACAGACGGGCACAAGAAAAAGTATCAAAGCTGATAGACGGATTAAGGCACGACCACCGGGTAAAAAGGTTGCTAAAAGTGGTAAGGTATATACTGAGACTCGTAGGGACAGGACAGACAAAAGAGGAAAAAGATTATAGGGTGGATAAAATGGCTATGGATAAAAGAATTATATGTGAAATAGATGGCAGACGATTCAGGAAAGGCACGAAAGTACGAGTAATACATCCAATTATTTGTGGTGGTACTCTTCAACATACATTTTGTTCAAGACCTTGTGCTGAAGCATATTTAAATAAAATTCGTCCTGATTTTAAAAGAAGGGCAAAGATAACAAAAGTTTAGAATGGTAGAATGAGATGGCAAAAGATACTATGCTTGGACAACTCAGTCATGTAATGTCAATCATAGTGTCATTAATAGCTATAATAGTGATTATCTGGTTAGTTCTTGGGAAAATCGACATATTCCCTACCCAATCAATAATAACTACACAGACAGACTATACACCAACATACGAGATGGCTGATTGTACTTATTATAATATAGGTGACGAACACAGGAACGCTTATGGAAACGTAGTAATTGACAAACTTGAATCAAATTGTAGAGATATCGGTGGTATATGGACAGAGAATAATAAAGAGATGAGTTGCTACTGGAATCCTGCGGTCATTACATTAGACTGTGATTCGTCTATGATATCTGTATTGACTGAGTTCTGTGAGGATACATTACTTGCAACTTATACTTGTGACAATAGCATTGCTTATGCAGGTTGCCATTGCAACAAACTACCTCCTTCAGATTGGGTAGTTGAACAAGAAGACGATTACGATTGGGGAGAGAACGAGACATATACGCCTGTGGTACTATGTGGCGATGTAGGACTACCAGCTTACGGTGATTTGGGTGGTATTTGCAGTGCTGAGGGTTGGTGTCCAGATGATACACAAGTATGTAGTCACTATTGGGATTTCCTAAATCGGGAACATCATTGTAGTTGCACAGAAACATACTTCTGTCCGCAAATGTGTTTTTTATACAGTTTTCAAACGGGTTGTGAATGTCCTCCAAATTCATATAGAGTACAGGTAGATAGGACAAATCATCAGTGCATTCCTTCGGGGTGTATTTGCAATAACGGAAATGTGGTGTGTTAGGCGATTAAGAAATGGGAATACATATAAGCAATATACATCTAAAGGTATATAATAGAAAGACAAAGAAAGCTGAGTTAATGCGATTGAATAGAATGGAACAAAAGAAAGTTATACATGATTTACGAGCAATATTATTTAAAATGAATCTGGTTGCAAGATTCGATGTAAGATAAGATGTGGTACTTATGGGAAAGAATTCAATATTTTCAATAAAAACAGCAGTTATGATGGCTTTAGTCTTTGCTGTTGTAATTGTATCTGCACAGTTTTCGGGCATAATTTCAGTATTATCACCACCTATGCAAACTGAACTCAAAGATGGTACTGTATGGTGGACTACTACACTAAATGTAGATAGCATTGGTGACGGTTTGGAATTCTTTGTATATTCATCAGATATGGATGTAGTAACACTCGATGATGGTACTGATGTTGTGCCTACAACTGCATTCAATATGTATTTTAATAAGAACAAAAATACTTGTTCATATGCACTTATAAAAGATTCTCAATTCACTTTCTTTGGTATGGACTTATTACCCTATTATAAATTATCAAATCCAACTCGTGAAGTTCTTATTGATATTAAGGATGGCAAAAATAATGTTTTGGAACAGTTAGACACAACAACTGAAGGTGAAATTATTTTTTATGATGTATTTGATGGGAAAGGTGAAGTTGTCGTAAAACCTCAAGGGATCTTATCAGGTGCGAAAGATTGTCCAGAATCATCTAATGTTGTAGTTGTGTTTAAAAATAATGAACCTATATACTATGACCGTATAGACTTCAACGAAAAGCGTGAGGATATAACCATAACTTCTTTACTTACTCCTTTTAAAATGCAAGAGATTATATTTGACTTTTTAAGTGCTGTTGACAAAGCAGAAGCATTTACAAAAGATTTTAAGAATTTGGAAGCATCTGAATATAATCATGATTTAAGTGGTGAAATTGACAAATTAGGTTCGGGTGTTATCACTGTATCTGTATCAGAAGACTTTGTAGATGCTATGCGTTTTGCCCCTGCTGAAGATGTAATGCCTGATATAATAAGTATAGACCTCCTTGATAAAATTCAGACAGGTACATCAGGAACAATGCGTGTCACGATAGAAAACGAAATGGATAATACTGGTATAGTTGGAGTAACACCTACAGCTGATTTTATATCATTCATTCCAAAATCACGACAGATTACATTAAGTACAAAAAATGTTGTAGATTTCAGTTTTGAAGCTGGAAAAATATTGCAGGATACAGTAACAGAAATCTGTGTTGATGTAGTAAGTAGCGGTTCACAGTTTACTGGTTCAAATACTGATAGACTTTGTAAGCAAATAACTATAACAAAGACAGCAAATGAAGTTGAATGCGGTGATGGTTTCTGTGATGAAAGTATTGGTGAAACTTATTTGACCTGTGCTACTGATTGCGACCAAGAAAGTCCTTGTGTGAATGTACCAAATAGTAGCCCTGATTTCTGGGGAAACTGTGTCTGCAATGAAGGATATACAAGTGTTATAAAAAATGGTAAGTTGACCTGTGAGGAAGAAAAAGATTACACAGCGTTATTAATATTAGGTGCAATTGCTTTTGTTGGTTTCATTTTTATGTTGCTGATAATAGTCCTTGCATTACAATTCACAAAAAATAAGTGATGAAATATGGGAAAGAAAAACAGTTTGAAAATAATTTTTGGAATAGTCGCAGTTATGTTAGTATTATGGGTAGGAATGTCTTTAGTAACTACATCAACAACTAT
Organism: Candidatus Nanohaloarchaea archaeon; assembly: GCA_030636885.1. Classification (GTDB taxonomy): domain Archaea; phylum EX4484-52; class EX4484-52; order EX4484-52; family GLR71; genus GLR71. The sequence goes on along the minus strand of DAOVVY010000001.1, from coordinate 17,209 downwards.
ATTTACAAAAGGCATAACAGATAGATTAGAATCTATATATGATATTCAATTAGATGTTGAAGATGTATGCGGTAATCCAAAATATTGTGAAATAACATCTATATTAAAAGATCAAGACTATTATCAAAATCCAATATATAGTTTAGAATGTAGATGTAATTATCCAATCTTTGGTTTTATCCCAGATATAATTGAGTGATGAAATATGTTAGACTTAGGTTTTTTCGCAAATCTTGAAACATATGGCTTGATTGCCATTGCCTTAGTCTCTCTTTTAATCTTTGTAATTGGTGGTCAAATCCTATATGCTTTGTTAAATGGTCTTGGATTAGATAAACCTGTATCTATGATTTTAGCATTGATAATTATTGCTTTCATAACAATTGTCTTATTCAGCGTTTTAGAGACTGTAATTTTGTCTTTATGGTTTTGGGGATTATTGTTTGCCGGTTTGATAATTTTATTTGTAATAAAGAAAGTTTCATCCACTCAGATTATTCGGGTATATTAGCATAAATATTCATTCCAGACTATATTAATATTTTGGTGACTTCATGGGAAAAGATAATAAGACTCTGTTTAAAGGTGCAATCGTATTGTTAGCGATAGGTTATGCTGTCTCGCCAGTAGATTTATTACCAGATATAGTTCCTTTCATTGGTACTCTTGATGATGCCAGTATTGCCGCAATTGCAGGATATTTATTGAAAGATTGAGTTGATATATATGGCACTTAGGACTGAACAGATAATGGTAAAGAAACATAAGAGTTCTATCAGTCACTATACCCATATTTCCAAGAACCTATGGAATGAAGCCAACTACACAGTCAGACAACAGTTCTTCAAAGATAGTAAAAGGATAAGATATACCCAACTCAATCAGATATTCAAGTGTTCGGAGAATTATAAGGAACTGTCTGCCCAGACTTCACAACAGATATTAAAGGTTCTTGATCGGACATGGACAGCATATTTCAGGGCGACCAAACAATATACAAAAAGACCAGATTTGTTCTTGGGTGAGCCACGAATACCTAAATACAAAAAGAAAGATGGCAAGTTTCTATTGATATTTACCAACCAACAGTGCAGTATAAAGGATGGTTTCATAAGATTCCCTAAGAAGTTCAATATGAGTTTCAAGGTAAGGTTAGATGACCCTACTGATTTAAGAGAAGTGCGTATAATCCCAAAAGGTGGTGGTTATTCACTTGAGATAATCTATGACAGACCACTACTGAAAAAACACAGTTTAAACAAAGATAATATTATTGGTATTGATTATGGGCTGACCAATATCGTAACTATCGCAAACAACATCGGTCTTAAACCGATTGTCGTGAAAGGCGGTTCAATCAAGTCTATGAATCAATTTTACAATAAACAGAGAGCAAAACTACAGAGTGTGTATGATAAACAAGGCATCAAAGAAGGAACAAAGATGACAAGATTAACAAATAAACGCAATAATATGATGAAAGATGCGATGCACAAACTAAGTCGTCTGATCATTGACTATTGCATAACAAATGATATAGGCACAATTGTCATCGGTCATAACAGGCATTGGAAACAGAAAATTAATCTTGGCAGACGCACCAACCAGAACTTTGTGAGCATCCCATATTATCTCTTGACACGATGTATAGAATATAAAGCAGAGAATCATAGTATTGCTGTCAAGTTGCAGGACGAATCTCACACATCAAAATGTAGTTTTGTCGATGGTGAATCAGTAAGACACCATGATAAATATGTAGGCAAGAGAGTAAAGCGTGGATTATTCAGGACAAGACTGAACCATATAATCAATGCTGATGTCAATGCTGGTCTGAATATCATCAAGAAAAGTACTCCTGAAGCGTTTAACCATATGAATGACATAACTGGACAGGATATAGGCACTGGGTTAGTGCCGTTTAAATGTAGCATCAACCAAAAAATAGCATTTAATTGAGATATTTGTTATCAGTTTTAACAAAAATCATAACCTGCGTATCGGATTAGAGAATATGCAAGTACACATTGAACGACATAGATTGGTTGTCCAGAACATGAAACAGGAACACGCTGAATTAACTGTAAATACTGCGATTATGGAACAAATAAGGACACAGTTGAAGGAACACACAGGTAACACAATAACTGCACAGTTAAGGATTAAAGGGGTTAATAATTAAAAGGTGATTATATATGGTAAGAAAAGACATTCACATATTCGCAACAGATAGGCGTGGCGAAAGGGGATCGATAGCATCAGATTTCGCATCACTCCCTGCCGCAAAGAAAGAACTGAAACGGTTGAATTCACTCCCTCAGATGAAAAGTGCAGGTTATTCCAACCTGAGGATCAGGATAGACCCTTATGTCTATAGGACAAAGCTGACTAAGGTATTTACCTATATCAAACAAAAAGAACCAACTGAAGAAGAATTCATAAAAAAATATGGCAAGGCAAGGACAGAGAAGTGGATGGAACAGGGGCGTATATACAACTCAAGTTATTCTGCTTCTCCACGGGGTACTATAAAGATAATGTGATTATTTATGGCAAAGAAACGAAACATGACAAAACTATGGACTGCGGCTGTGAAGTCAAAGAAGACTCCTCCTCAGTTGAAGAAGGCACTCGAAAAGAAACTAAAAGTTAAGAGAAAGAAAAAGAGATGATTATATGTATGAAGAACCAGAGAACGAGATTGAACAGAAAAATGAGGTAGATTAAATGGTTTTAACTACGACTGTCATTAAGACAAAATTAGGATATAAAGGTAAAGTTACTGCCTATGATAAAGGGAGATATCTTTGGTCTATAACTAATAAGACAACAAGAAAGTATAAAAAAGATGCAAAATCAGATGCTAAATTTATGAAAAAATCATTAGAAAATAGGTAATTTATAATGTCAAAGAAATCCACGACTTTCAAATCTGGTATTGCCTTAGGTGTAGGTGTCACTTTCGCTTATTTTATATGGCTGTCTTGGAATATATTAACTGATTATTTTGGAGATTCATATATTGTATGGTTTATTACAGGCGGTATATTGATAGTTGCCACATTATTTGGTTACTTCAATTTAAGCAAGATAGCAAAGAAATTCACTTAATTTCATACTCATGGTAAACTCAAAGAAACCATTAATAGTAATTATTATCCTTTCACTTATTGTTGGTTCTGCTTATTTGTTAGGTTTTCTTGGTGTAGTTACTCAGACGGATGTAATTGAACCTTTGACAATCGAGATACCAGAGGACATAGCAAAAACCGTAACTTTCTTTGACAAGAGTTTTAATATAGATAGACCTATCTTATATGATACTAATTTTGTCAGTTGTAGACCTATAACCCCTCCTTCACAGGGTGAGACTTGGGAATTGGTGTATAATTGGGATGTATATTATTATCCTGACTGCCGTACTTGTGATTTTTTAAAGGAATATGTAGACGATTATGGTTGTACTGTTCAGGAACACCAATGTGTGAATAAAATAACTGGTGTAGATTCTAAGTGTTATGCTAAAGGTAATGTATTGTGTTCACCACCTATTGCCCCTGTTGTTTATAATAATATTTACAGATCTGGTGATGTGAATAATCCATTTACTGATTATGTAACTCATGCAGGGCATGATTATGAGTGTGGCAACTATTTTGTAGAAAACAATCATATTTACACTACAGGTGGTTCAACCCTTGAAACTACATATTTAGGTGAGGTATTCAGTATAATTTATAAGGATATAATTTATCCTCTACCTTTTTCAACTCACATTTATTATGATTTCAATGTAGACACTATGAAATACAGTAAAGAGGACATAACTGACAATTACCTTGATTTCTTTTATAGTGGTAGAATACATAATGAATCCGCAGATTATGTTGATATTGATTATGTTTCTGTTTTGTATGTCATCAATCCCAATAAATTCCATATAACTATATCCGACTTTGAAACTTCAGTGTTTGAGACAGATGTTGTTGATGTTGAGATTACTGTGACTAACGATAACCTACAAGATTATGTTGGCACTTTAAATGTTGAATATAATGTAATGACTTTCTTTGGTTTAGCTAACTTTACTGATAGTACAGAAATATCAATACCATCAGGAACTTCTACATATACATTTACAATACCTACTAAGGAATTGACTGAGGATTTGAAAGTAACGCCAACTATTGAGATACGATTGCCACAAGGTAGTATAGGTGGTTTCAATATCCATCCTGCCGAAGTACCAGTAAGATTAATAGAATTTGGCACATATAATATGTATATTGCTGACATAGAATTATTGGAGATCATGCGGTTAGAGGGTGAAATATTAACCAAAGCACAAGTTATATCAGAACTTACGAGCAATATTGCCGAACAGGGAACTATAATCCTCATGCTTGAACAGAGTGCAGAAGATAATGCTTTATTGATTCAGGCGATGTACACTACAATTGATAATCAGGTTTTGTTGTTAGATGCTATGAATCTGACCATAACTGAGAATATTGCTATCTTGAACGAGATGGATTTGGAGATACAGGAACAGTTATTGATTATCAATGAGTTGACAGAGAACATAGCTGAGAAAGTTGCTTATATCAACCAGTTAGAATTATCGGTAGCTGAACAGGCAATGTATATTACTCAATTGACTACCAATTTAGACGAACAGGCACAGATAATCTTAAACCTTGAAAATACTAATGAAGAGAATGCTTTATTGATTATGAATATGTATGGCACTATAGATAATCAAGCTAAGATAATAAAAGCAATGAATCTTACTATCAGTGATAATGCCATCTTGATTTCTGCTATGAACCTTGAGATAGCTGACCAGATATTGATTATCAATGAGTTGACCGATAACCTTGCTGAGAAGACTGAATATATTAAACAATTAGAACTATCTGCAACAGAACAAGCCGAAGCAATACTATTATTGACAACTAATATTAATGAACAGGCACAGGTAATAATTAATTTAGAGAATACTAATAAAGAGAACGCTATCTTGATACAATCTATGTATTCAGAACTATCTGATCAGGCGACTTTGATATTAGCACTTGAACAGACTATATCTGAGAATGTCGCTTTATTGAACAGCATGGATTTAACTATACAGGAACAACTATTGATTATCAATACACTTACTACAAATATAGCTGAGAAACAACAGTATATAACTGAATTGACTGCTTTGATTGATGACATGGGTATTCAGGCGGAGATACTTAACAATGCCATAATTGAGTTGAATCTTGACAATGCTGAACTGTCGCAGATAATAACAAACTTGAACAATAAGATTAGTGAAGATGCTTTATTGATACAGTTACTTAATTTGAGTAGTGAGGATTTGATTCAGCAGGTTTTATTGTATAAAGGAAATTTGGATGCTTCTCAATCATTAGTAGGTGAATTGAATTTAGAGATTGACCAATTGATAGCTATAATAAACATATATAAAGGACAATTAGATGTTCAGGCAGGATATATTACTGAATTGGAACTAAGTAGTCAGGAACAGGCACAGATCATACTTAATTTGAACCTTAATATAGAAGATATGCAGATAATGATAGCAAATTTAGAGAATACTGTTGCTGAAGATGCCGAACTTATTACAGCTTTAAGTTTGAGTAATGAAGACTTTTATCTATTGATTGCTGAGTATAAAGATAACCTTGACAAATCCGCAGAATTAGCCCAAGCATTAGAATTAGAGAACGAACAGTTGGCAGTCTTGATAAGCCAGTATCTTGACAACCTTGTAGAACAGGCGGCATATATTGAAGCATTAGAACTATCTAATCTGGAACAGGCACAGATAATAATTAATCTCAACCTGAACCTTGCTGAACAGACAATAATAGTTAATAATCTCAAGAACACAGTTGAAGAAGATGCTGTTCTTATTGCAAATCTACATCTATCAAACGAGAATATGTTGATATTAGTGTCAGATTATAAGGACAATCTTGAAAAGTCGGCACAGTTGGCTAAGGAATTGGAACTTGAGAATTTGCAATTATTGTTCTTGGTACAGCAATATGAAGGAAATTTACAAGACCAAGCGAAATATATTGCACAGTTGGAACTACTGAACGAGAACGAACTCGAACTGATTGCAATGCTTAATCTGTCATTAGAAGATCAGGATAAACTAAAGAATTATATCCTGTTCTATAAAGCAACTACTTTGATAGCAGTTGTATTATTGGTAATTGTGCTTTGTGCAATGTTGATATATTTTGTTAAAAGGAAATAATGATTTTTAAATATAATTCAAGTGGGGTGAAATATATGGTTAAATATACATTATATGATGCGTTCCCAACAAAAGCAGGGGCAAATAGTGCCGCCAAAGGTTTGCGTGATGCAGGAGATAGGGCAACTGTCAGAAAGATTGCACCTCAAGACAATGGTCGTCTAAAATGGGGAGTATTTGAAGGTGGCAGAAGAAGAAGATAATAGTCATTGAGTGGTATATTAAGTAGCTTTTTGACAAATATACAGACCCAATGGAGGTGAAAAATGATATGATAGATATGACATTTATAACGGGTGTTTTGGTACTACTGAGTTTCATTGTCGCATTAGTCAAGATAACTAAACCAACATTATCAGTTATTGCAATACTGATAGCTATGGCAGTAATTCCGTTTGTAGCCCCAGACTTATTAACAGGAATCCCTGTAATTAATAGCTTCTTTGAGTTAGTCTTCGCTATAATGAAAGGTTTCGGTATAGGTGGTATAGTTAAACTTGGTGCTGGAGTAATTATCAGCAAACTGGTAAAGTAGAACCATTCTTTATTCCTGCCTGAGATGGCAGGTTTCTCTTTCTTTTTTCCTACAAATCAAAATATAATAATATGAAATTAGATACATAGCTTTATATAGTACCTTATGTATATATTATGTATGGATGAAAGAACAACTATACAGATTGAAAAGAAAACCGTGAAAAAACTTAAAACCTTACGGATAACAAAGTTTGATACTTATGATGAGATTGTAAATAGGTTGATTGATAATGGTACTCAGGACTGAACAGATACGAATCAAGAGATATAAGAGTTCTATCAGCCATTATACCCATATATCTAAGAACCTCTGGAATGAAGCCAACTACGCAGTCAGGCAACAGTTCTTCAAAGACAAAAAGAGGATAAGGTATGTTCAACTCAATCAGATGTTTAAGTGTTCAGACAATTATAAAGAATTATCATCTGCCACAGCACAACAGATACTCAAAGTTCTTGATCGGACATGGATAGCATATTTCAGAGCAACTAAGCAATATGCAAAGCGACCTGACCTGTTCTTAGGTGAGCCACGAATACCCAAATACAAGAAGAAAGATGGCGAGTTCATGTTGATATTCACAAATCGACAATGTAGGATAAGATTTGGTTTTTTAATATTCACTAAGAAATTCAATATGAAATTCAAGGTAAGGTTAGATGATGCTACTGATTTAAGAGAAGTGCGTATCATTCCAAAAGGTGGTGGTTATGTACTTGAGATAATCTATGATAAACCACAATTGAAAAGGTACAGTTTAAACAAATATAATATTATTGGTATTGATTATGGACTGACCAATATCGTAACTATCGCAAACAACATCGGTCTTAAACCGATTGTCGTGAAAGGCGGTTCAATCAAGTCTATGAATCAATTTTACAATAAACAAAAAGCAAAACTACAGAGTGTGTATAGCAAACAAGGAATTAAGGACGGTGCAAAGATGACACGACTGACACATAAACGCAACAACAAGCTGAAAGATGCAATGCACAAACTAAGTCGTTTAATCGTTGATTACTGTGTAGAAAACAATATGGGCACAATCGTCATTGGTCATAACAAGCATTGGAAACAGAAGATAACACTTGGCAGACGCACTAATCAGAACTTTGTGAGCATCCCCTACTATCTCTTGACACAATGTATAGAATATAAGGCAGAGAATCTTGGTATTGTTGTCAAGTTACAGGATGAATCTCACACATCAAAATGTAGTTTTGTCGATGGTGAATCAGTAAGGCATCATAAGGAATATGTAGGCAAGAGGGTAAAGCGTGGATTATTCAGGACAAGATTGAACTATCTAATCAACGCCGATGTCAATGCTGGTCTGAATATCATCAAGAAAAGCAATCCTGAAGCGTTTAACCATATGAACGACATAACTGGACGGGATATAGGCACTGGGTTTGTGCCGTTTAGATGTAATATCAATCAAAAAATAGCATTTAATCAAGGTATTTGTTATTAATTTTAATAAAAATCATAACTTGGTACTTATTACGGGGATTTTAGTTGCACTGAGTTTTATTGTAAAATCAGTAAGATAACTAAACTTTCTTTTTTTGTATACTGGATAATAGGGGTTAAGAGGTTCATTCTCTACAAAAAGATAAATATATGATTGATAGGACAAAAATAATAAGGGAAAAGAACGCACAAATCTCATAGAAAGCCATAATCAATCATTTTCCTCAAATTTGTCAGAAAACCAAATCATCAAAAATATAATTATCACAAAAACAACGATTGACGAAAATATGATGATTTCTTCTGCTGTCATAATCAATCTACCTTTTTATATTTAAAATTTCGTGGGTAAATTTTTTAGTGGGAATTCAGGTATTTCTATTCTCTGAATATCAAACCAGACTTCAGGAGGGATATATAAACAGTTTACTTTTGTATCTGACCAAATATCACCACTAATTCTTGTTTGCACATCAAGATATAGTTGCAAATATCCACGCCAATTAACAGTACGCCATCGATATCTTCTATTATTATCTTTTGAATATTTCCAATTAATCTGTTTTGATTTCATAATCAATCGACCTATAGTATCAACCTACCGCAGTGCGGACATGATTGTTTATTGACAACCTTTTTCTTTACCCGGACAAACTTCTTTCCTTTGTCATGTGTATAGTATATTGTCTGGGGTTTACCTGTTGGTATAAATATACATTTCTCTCCAGAATCAAACAATAGACACATAGAGCATAGTTCACAAATTCTTGCGGATACATTGTTTGTTGACATCTCGATTCCTTTGGATTTCAATGCACTTGATATACCTCCTGCTGTACCTTCGTTATCTCCATCTCGGAACGCCATGTATACTATATTTCTCGCACCGTCTAATTCTCCGCATTCCTGCAATTCTTGATAAGTTCTTATTGACGCTTCTGTCATTTCATTTCACCTTAATTTAATAATTTTCTTCTTTTTCAGATGCAATATTTCCAATATATCACAATTTTTGTCAACATAATATGCCAAGCCCTGATGACCTTCCATAAGTATAGGATTTTTCAGGTTGAGTCTTAATATGATTTGTCTTCCTGTCTGTTTGCTAAACTTTTCAGCAGATTCGATTGTTGACCAACCTCGCACAGGTGCTTTGATACAACCTATATCGAAATATCTGATAAACTTTTTTACACTACAAACATGATACAGTATCATTCTTTCCAATCCTCTCCTATTTCTTCTGAAAAAAACATTATAACAAAAATAATTAATATCATCAAAACACCAAGTATAACTTCAAGTTCCATATCAATCAAATCCTGTAGTTTCTCTTATCCCATAGTAGATAATCCCATACATCGACACTTCCGTTCATCTCAGACAGTATCGGCATAGTCAAATCTGCCACGAAATAATAATCATAATCCTTTAATGGTACTACTGCGACACAGTGTGCCTTTTCAAGCGAACAGTCTAATCTTGAATAGATCCCCAGACTTTTAAGCATATATGTGAACATGAACGCAGTATTCTTGCAATCTCCACCATTATAATATGTAAATAGTGGCGACTGTATAGGTTTGATATCAGAACTTGGTACATATCTTATACTTGATACATTCCTATACAATTTTTCTATATAGCAATTCGGATCATCCCCATCGCAATCAATCGTAATGTCATAACTGAGTTTCTGTATTTCATCGAAATCTGAATATGTCTGTTTCGCATATTTTGCATTTGCAATCATGTCAGTCGTGCTTGATATTCCTGTCATTGATACATATATGATTAATATAGCACCAAATAAGCACAGCATTGAAACAATTGTGTGGAATAGTGTAATCCCTATCTGTTGGGTTTTCGTGTAAGTTTCGGCTTTATTGCAGTATTTGCAGACATATTTAACCTGTTTCATCTTATTTCCACCCTATGAATGAATTTTTTCTGTCTTTTATAACAATCACACCAATTTTTCAGGTCATCATAATCTACTATATGGACACCAAACATCAAATTGAGTTTACTGAACTCTGCTATAATTATCGGGTGTCTGTCATAGAAAATATTATTTTTATATTTTTGTCGAAAAACTAAATCCATCTCTTCATTTTCTGAAAATCCTGCGTTATATAACTTGATTATGAATTTACTTTCTAACTCGACAATTTCTGCTTCTCCATAACCGACAGAATTATATTCATCGCAAAAATTGACAATTTCTCTCATTTCTATCTTTTTGCTTTCCATATTGATCTACCTTAGAGGTATATTTATATTATTTTTACTTGTTAATGTATTTTCTATTTTATTTATCATATCTAAATTAAGGGTTGTTTCATTATTGTATTTACTATTTTTCAGTAATTCTATTCTGATCTGTTTAACACATTTGATAATGTCTGCAACTTTAACCCATTTTTCGTTTGAATATGCTTCAAAATAATCATCATATTTTGAATCGAGTGTATCTATGCTATCCAGATGCTCTTCTATTTGACTACTTGTTTTTATTTCCATTGTTAATCCTACCTATTTTTTCTTTAATTATCTTATCTCTATGTTTTCTTTCCCTATTATGTATCAGTAATTCTATGAAATCTACAACATATAATAATGAAAAACAAAATAATATACCATAAAGACTAAATACTATGAAATTTTGAATTATCAAAGGATTTACTATATTGATTATAATTGAAACTATAAGCATAACTAACATAGTTCTTCCAAAAGATATTTTTCTATACATATCAATCCCCATAAGTATATCCACCAAATTTACCATAACATTTGTAATTGCATGAGGTTATAGTCTCATTATAATCAAAATCAATCAGGAATGCACCAATCATTGTTCCCTGTGAAGAGTCTATAGTAATTGTATAATTAAAGGTAGTATTATCATGTTCAGAACAAGATACATTGCAATAACTGTCTGTGTATAGTTTCACTTTATACATCTTACAAGCACTTTCACAATCAGAAGTATTTGTTTCGTGATAACAGTAATACAGACAATTAGCATCTTTTACTGTATCATATACTGTATAATCCCATTCTTCAAATTCAACAATATTATTAAATGACTGTTCAGAAATATCTTCTGTTTTTTCATTGTCTATATGTTCTGATACTGTCCAAATAACTAACCCTGTAAATATCCATAATGCAACCCCAAAAAGTATAAGGATTTGTTTTGTAGTCATCATATCAATCACCTTTCATGCAGACAATTTTGTATATCTATACGGTTGATACATATAGCTTTACATGAGGGTATATCAGTGGAACATATACCAATATCAATAGTACCTCTATGTTTAGTCATACAAGTTACTTCTAATTCTAACCAACTCTGTGCATATGATTTAGTCATATTCATATCTGAACAAACAATAGTAGCACACACATCAAGATCTGTATGGTTAAAAATATCAAATTTCTCAGTACATCTTTCTACATTTTTAGAATGTAAGTAATCTTCATCAGTTTTATCGATGTTAATATGTTCAACAATTGTCACTACTGTTACCATTACAAATAATCCAACTGCACAGGAAAATAATATCAAAATCAATGTTTTCCACAAGTCAGACCGTTCATAGTGTTTATTTCTTCCCATATAAATCACATTTTTCTCATTATAATATTCATCAAACTTTCTTTTTCAATAGGTGATATGATAAGACTATCATCAGGAGAATATACTTCTACTCTTCCATAGAAATCATAAATATTGTGTGGTGTTATATCAAGATAGTAACTACCAACAGTATCAATAGATACAGTATAATTAATATTTGATTGGATGTTATTGATAATCTGTAATCCTTCAGGTGAAATCAGACTAAATCTCGCATCTACAACAGGATTATCTTCTATAATAGATATATTGACTACTGTACCAATTGATATATCCTCCGCTATGAACAACACTTTTCTATCTGTATTTCCGACATTTATGTATGGATTATCAGCTACAACAAAGTATGGTATGTTAATCAATACTAATATAGCTAATGCAAACAGTATAATCATTTTTTTTATTTCCATCTCAATCAATCCTCACCCACTCCAACAATCTTTTTATCTCTAATATGGTTTGTTAAATACCTTAGAGATATATTGTTAACCCCCATGAAATCTATTATTTTGTTCATAAGCTTAGCTTTCTTTCTACCAATATCAGTATCTTTCAGAAATTCATATTCTTTGTCAATAATTTTATACATCCGTTCTCTATCCATATTCCATTACCTCGTTCAAGTGTATAATACAGGTAAATATATCCTTTCCTGTTCCGCTACCTCTTTAGCCCATCTTACGAATTTTTCATCTTCCATCTCATTCTACCTTTTTTTCCACTAATTTCCACAGTATCTTTGTTTTTGCACCGATTCTTTGACTCAATCTTTGTGATTTAACCAATCCCTGACTTTCTAATTTGTAACAATGAGTTATAATTGTACCCCATCTAATTCCTGTCTTTTTTGCTAACATATATGTTGACAATCCTTCTTTCTCATGTTCGAGTTCATAGATAATTTCTCTTTCAATTTGACTATATTCCATATTAATCACATATCTTTTTCAACATAACAACAAGATCCGCAATTCTTTTTCCTTTTGATGTAAGCGAACAATTAACGATTCTACCAGATTTAACCAGTTTAACCCATCCTCTCAGTTGAAAATACTGTATTATATTATGTGCGTAACTGAAAGTACAATTAACTGACTTAGTTATGTCTGTTATCGTCATGTTTTCTTCTTTATTTTTATATAATGCCACAAATATATCTGTAGGTATTGTGAACATCAATCTGTATGTTTTCATAAATATGATATGTTGGTGGGAGTATATATATTTAATTATACAAATCAGTATTGATAATCAAAGATACATATAAATACAGGTTCAAATAATTATAGTATATGGCTGAACACAAGAATTTGAATCATACGACTTTTAAGTTACTTAAATGTGGTTTAACGCCTGTTCAGATCAAAAAGAAATTAAAACTCAAATCTATGTCTGTTCTTTCTTATCATTTAAAAAAACTAAACTCAGCAGGACTTGTAGAGCATTTAGATGTCGGTGTGTGGGAAGTCAATAAGAACCTATCTTATGGGTCTGCAATGGAGATTTATTCAGTAAAGACATATCAACCGCAAAAAGTCACACCAAGCGGACAAGTTCAAATTGGAAAGTCATACCAAGCGGACAAGTTCAAATCAAGGTTACAGCTACCCCTGAATATGGCTGAACTTCCACCTAATACAAATCGTGGTCATGGCTATAGATTCAAGGTTGATATTCCTTCTAATGCGAAATGGAAATCCAAGCGAAAAATATTGGAATCAAAGAAAATCAAGATAATTGATATAGGTCATAATTGGTTGGGCGAACAGTTCCACATTTCCGATGATTTCACTATCCAATTGACAACAAAGAGTGTCAATATCATATTTAGTAGGGATTATTCATTATTCCACGAAAATCCTTATATGATCCATGCAAAAGCTGTATTTGTAATGAAACAGAAGATTAAAGAGGTTGAGAGGATATTAGGTTTTTCCTTGAAGATTTACGGCAAATATCATTTCCGACCTACCCAGAGTCACTATGCTTTGATAAAGAACGCTTTAGCTAAGGTATATAATAAGAATAAGATGGGTCTGAAAGTGTATGATGATAATGGTTTGTGGTTGATTATTGATGACAGTTTCAATTTCAACGAATTGGAATGTGTACGGGTTGATACTAACAAGGAAGAGAGTATTGGAATGCAAGATATAATGAATTCTTATAATCGTGTTCCTTTGACTTCTGAACAGACTTTACAGATGATAAGCGAGAATGCCCGTCAGTTAGGATATTTCGGTAGTCAGATGGTTGCCCATGTTGATATCCAGAAGACCACTACTCAAACATTGAAAGAATTAAGCCAGACTATGACTGAGTTGAAAGATTTCGTAAAGGATAACTATAAAAGGTAGTTATGTGCAATACTTATGTGATGAAAGATGCTAAGCCAAACAGATATTAAAAACTTCCTACTTAAATCACTTATGGGGGTTCTGATTTATTTTTTTGTAACACCTATTATATTTTGGTCTCAACTATGGAATTTAGATCTTACCGCAGTATTATGGTTGACACAACCTTTAAAATTTCTTTTCGTAGATTATAATCCTACTGCTTGGATTGTTTTTATTGCATCTTTGCTTGTTGGATGGTTATTTTTTGAGATTAAAGATAAGAAGTGATTGTTATGAAAGACAAAAAATTAATTGAACTAAGAACAAGACGAATAATAAGAGAAAACATAAAATTCGGATTGTTCAAAGGAAAAGTCAAGAAAGATTTTGAATTATTGCTCAATGATTTTAGAACTACAGCAAGTCATTCTGTGGAAATTAATGAATTGATTTCACAGCTACAGAAAATCAAACATTTTGTTGAAACGAAATTAAAGGGTAAATATACTGATATCTTTGTTGAAGCTGATTGTGATTGGTTGAATTCTTATTGTGGGAATATAGATAAATATTATACTATTATTTTAGGTCGATTAGAGACTGATGAAGAATTAAATAAAAGATTAACAGAACAAGAAGAATACAATCGAAATGCTGATGAGGAACAACTAAAATCCGAAGCTAAGACATATCTTCATTTGAAGAAGAAGTTTGAAAATAAGAAGTGATTGCTATGGTAAAAGATAAAAAAGATAATAAAATTTTAATAGAGAAGTACAAAGGTGTAAATGTATACTATGATGTATCTAATAAAGTCTTTGTGACTTGTGAACCTGACATTTGTATTGAAAATACTGATATAAAGAAAGTACAAGACAAAATTGATGCATCAAAAGGTGAATTGATAGACAAAGTTGTTTATATTGATTTACCATTTGAAAATATAATGTCTAAGATACACTTAATATCTGTCAATAATGTTACTGGAACAAGCAAATTCAGAATTCTTGAAGATACAACTAAAGAAAAGATTGGTGATAAAATAATAGAATTATCTAATATACCTATTTTTTATGAGGTCAATGAATATAATTCAAAGATTTTCAATGCTGTAAAGGCAATTCAAGATAAGATCAATCCACTACAAAAAGAACAGAGTAAATTGCTGTATGAATTGAAGTGATTGCTATGAAACGATTCTGTCTAAAAGACCACATACAACTGTCTGAATATTATGGTGATGTATATCGTGAGGATGATGTCAAGGAATGTTTAGCAGAACTTATGAAAGTTATGTATAGATGTACTAATTTGACTAAAAAAGAATATCGTGAGATGGAACTTAAAATGGATAATATTGCTGGTTTTGTTATCGGTAGTAAGGTGTAGATTGCTATGGGTTGGTCGAATTATATTGTCGTAAAGAAACTGAAACTATTGATAGAGGTAAGTAGGTTCACTAAATGTGAAAGTTATAATATTCAGGCGTTGAATAAGTTATTTGATGATACTATTGATGGACTCGATACGAATGATTTGAAAGTTGCTGATTTGACTATGGTAAATTTGGTAATATTGACAAACAATAATGATATTCTTGGGCGTATAAACACGATTGATTCACCCGATGTATTATTCTTGTATTGGTTATACTCAAAAAACATTGATTATGAGATTCAAAATGAGACAATTGTGGATTTTGAACTGTATGAGAAAGATGGTTATACTGTTCTGAAAAGGGGAAATTGATATGGTCGAGAAAATAGTTGCTGGTCGGAAGTATTACACTACACGAAAGGAAATTGAAAAACACAGGAAAAAAGGTGGAATAGTATATTATGATCCTATTATCAAAGGATATTATACTATTAAGATAATAAAAAGAAAATCTATTAAAAAGAGAAAATCAAGTTTTTGGGATAGATTGTTCGGCAAATAATGATTGAACGGCACTGGCGAATATAAAATGGCTAAGGTGCAACACTATTATGTGCATAAGTGCGTAAAGTCTTAGAGCTGTGTAACTCGGCAATATTCGTCGCCGAAATTCAATTTGAATTATAAGAGGTTTTCAAAATATGAACGAAAAGTTAACCATTGAATGGTTGCACAGAGTCTTAGAAGAAAAGATAGTTGATGCAAAGAAAATACAAGATAGGATCGGTATCATCAATCATCAGATCCAATATTATAAGGGTATGGATGAACGGTATCAAAAACAAGTTATTGAAGAATTGATTTCTGATATTAAGCATTATAATTGTAATTGTGAAGTAAATTGGAATACTGCTTTAGAACAACTTAAAGAGGAAAGAGAAAAGATTAATAATGAGTAATACCAAGCGTAGGAATAGATGTTTTCCGCATGAAAAGAGTGAGGATAAAGTTCGTGATGGTTCTCAGACTATGGAACTGAAAAATAAGAAAGACCAGAAGCGATGCACAAAGAAGTTAAGGAAATTGAGGGCTGATGATGTTTGGGATGTACCTAACCACGACAAGTTCGGCAGGAAAGCACCTTGAGAGGTACTTAAAGTAGGGAGTATAATCTTCAGTACAATAGAAACAGATTGATGAGAACACTCCCTACAATATATCTTCAGCAAAGACTTAT
The DNA here is from genome assembly GCA_030636885.1 of Candidatus Nanohaloarchaea archaeon. Lineage (GTDB taxonomy): Archaea > EX4484-52 > EX4484-52 > EX4484-52 > GLR71 > GLR71. Next base: position 313 of record DAOVVY010000001.1, on the reverse strand, counting down.
GCCATGCATTGCAGAAATCTTTCTGATGCGTACCATATCCTTACAGTTACCTGTATTAATGGCGTTTGCGTACATATTTCTCAGTTGTTCTCTATTCATCAGAGCATCACCTTTTTGGAGTGTTGTAGTATTTATTCATAAGTAGTATATATAACTATCTACGATTTTTCTGTTACATAATTTCCAGCAGAAAGCCCATGATTTGAATCGTGGGATGAATGCTTATTATATTTAGACAGATAGATATATAAAGTTTATTATATATATAATCTATATGAAAACTAAATCTATAACTATTAAGGATAGACATGAG
>DAOVVY010000009.1 GCA_030636885.1 Candidatus Nanohaloarchaea archaeon | reverse complement strand
CTCATGTCTATCCTTAATAGTTATAGATTTAGTTTTCATATAGATTATATATATAATAAACTTTATATATCTATCTGTCTAAATATAATAAGCATTCATCCCACGATTCAAATCATGGGCTTTCTGCTGGAAATTATGTAAGATTTGTCTTAAAAGATGTGATTGATATGGGTAAAGATAGAGAAATCTCTGCTGAGGATGTTCATTATTTGGATAGGATAAGATGGCTTGAGGCACAGAATAAAGCATTATGGGAATCAATTCACGATATTGAAAAGAAAATAAAAAAATTGAAGTGGTAATAATGGAAAAAAAGACTAACAGAGAAAACTCAAAAAAAGATACAATTTGGACAATTATTGGTATTGCGACTATACTTTGTTTCTTTTGGGGTTTGTGGAATTATTCGATAGCTACACCACAAATGACAAGAAGTGATATAATTGAATCGACTGCGTATCAAAATTCAAAGAGTATATGTGAAAATATCTATACAAATTGTTCAGATTCTTGTTGGGAAAAAGATACTAATATAGAAAAAGATATATGTAAACAGTCTTGTGGATTAGAATTAAATGGTTGCTTAGTCGAATCATTAGACAATCTAACAATGGCAGTAGAAAATATGGGATATGAAATATCTGGACAATATGATAATTCGACTATCAAAGAGGATTGATTGAATATGGAAAGAAATAAACAATCAGACAGATCTAACGACAGACTTAAAATTATTGCATTAATCCTATTTTCATTTTTAGTTGGACTTTTTGTAATAATAACTGTATCATTGATAGTTGAATCTGTGTACGAGAAACCAGAACAAATAGAAACAAAATTGTCTGATATACATACTGATTTGATTAATGCTATAGAATGTGACGATATATTCGTTGATTGTATATACTCTTGCAACTATGTTGAAACTGTTAATGATAGTATCTTATGTGTTGACAATTGTAGTTTGTTAAAATCAATATGTCGGGATGGATACAACTTATCTAAAACAGATCCAACACCTTATGAACAAATAGAACTTATGCAAAAATTACAGAAGAATATAGACGAACAAAATAAGTTGATTAGCGAATATTATGATGATAATCGGACTTTTTCAGAGATTTTTGATGAAAGGGCTGATTATATACAAAATCAGACAATAGAGGTAGAATAAAATGGAAGAAATTGAAGGAAAAATAACGAGAGTTAAACCTAACACGAATAATCATTTTTTGACTATAGATAATGTTGATTATTCAGGATATGGCGAATGTGTGTTTGATGTTGGCGATATTGTAAAAATCCAGTTTGAAATTAACGGTCAGTATAAGAACATCAAAGAAATCGAAATGATCAAGAAAGCCATTGCTGAGGAGAAACAAGTATTGTCGGGGAGATATACTGACGATGAATTGAAGGCGTTCCATAAACAAACAAGTATGAAAATTTCAGGTAATATAGTTGCACACAAAAATAATACTGGTAAAACACATAAAGAATTAGCTGATGAAATTGTAGACCTTTCTGACAAGATTCAGGAGAAAGCATACGGCGAAAAAAAATGAATAAACTTTCAGTCGAAGAACAAATAAAACATATTCAGGAACTTAATTTGACTGATACAGAAAAAACAAAATTGATTAATGACTTGAATCCAACAGCAGAAGAAAAAGCAAGAATAATTGATAAGTATAAAAGGAGGTTATTGATATAGAACTTGAAATACTGATAATGTTTTTGATATCCCTATTGTTCATTTTGGTGACTCGACAAATATATATATATCTTAGGTCAAATTAATGTTTGATGGGATTATTGACAAAATTGATAAAGGGTGGATTTAAAGGTTTGTTCAGGGTAGGTTCTAAATCTATAGTTTGGTTAGCCCCTCTTTTGAAATGGATACCTTCTAAATTGAACATACTTATAACTATCCTATTATCTTATGCGAAAACAATAATCTTGCTTTTCTTCTTGTTCACTATTTTCACACCTGTATTTTCCGCACTTACAGATACAGAGACAAATCCATATGAGAAAGCTTTTGCTGTATTTAATGGTGTCGGCGAGACTATTGCTACCCCTGACATGGCGATTGCAGATAATATTGGTATTTTGAAAGCGGCAGAGACAGACGATTCAATATCTACAATTAAACCATATTCTTCATTATTTAGATCTTCGCTTGAACTATTAGCCGTATTTGTCGTTGGTTTCATGTTCGTTGCATTCATCAATACTAATATGTCAACCAAATATGGTATTGGAACTTTCATCATTGTCGGAATATTGTATAGTATTACTGTAATGCACTATACTGGTGAATTACCTTTCTATGGTCTTGTTTGGAGTGACGATTCTCTATTGAGAAATCTGGATGTTTTCCTTAACCCTATTGAACCTGCTTACGAATTGTATAATTATATGCGTAGTAGATTTTCTTCTTTAGACATTGGTTTGATGACTTAATAGATAGTTGAATATATATTATATAGTACCTATTTATTTAAATATTGCCTATGTATATAGAATTTGTAGCAAATTATGATGTAGGTGTCAGACGCATGAACCCACACTATATGTATGGGAACAAGATTCGGCTTACTGATGACTGATTTGACTATTCTTAAAAAGATGAAAAATATGGTAACAACCAAAACAAATCTTGTAACAATACTCTTAGTGGGTGCATTGATACTTGCAGGAGTGTATGTAGGACAAGATATGATACAACCAGCATCAGTAGGTTATACTGTTACTGATTTAGACGATGAGGTACAGGTAGGAATTTGTGATTCAACCACAACACCTGATATAAAAATAAGCACTTTTGATATAAGAAATCCAGCAACCGCTTTGACTGAAGCAACAAACCTATATAGAAAGGTTGGAGATACTTCATGGGGTTCTTTTACAGCAGGAACAGCAGAGACTGGTCTTGAAATCAACACAGATTATGAAATTGTTGAAGGTATATCAACCTCAGATTTCACAGACAATGCCTACGGAAGATCATATGTTGTCAATACTGGTTGTAATGAAGTTATTCTAATACAGAGTGCTTTATATCAAGATGAGATTGAAACTGAAGTAACAGCAACTTTCTACAACAAGAACCACGATGCTTCAGCAGAGACTATCACTGCTGGTCAGACACCAACAGTCTACAATCTATTTGAAGCCGCATCAAAACAGATATTCGGTAATCCAAATCTGCCAACAGATACACCAAATGTTTACTGTATTGATTTGAATACAACTGTGTTCGATGCACCTGATGCAGTAACTGTAGAAAAAGGTTACGCACTTTCGATTGATGACAAGGGTGTTATAACTGAGACTTCAATGGCTGGAAGAACACTTAACCAAGTTTCAATGCCTATAAGACACTCTGCTGTTGCAGGAAAGATTGCATACTGTTACGAAGCTCCTGTCGTTACTGACAAGGGTATGGAAATTGCAATAACTCTCAATGCAGATGACACAAGAGCAGTAGAAGTAGATGATACTGCATACATCTATGCAGGTAACTGGTACATCAATTCAGACACAGCAAAACTACTCTATGGTGTAGAAGACAACAACGGTAATGCAGTCGGAACAGACGACCCTGATTCACTTACAAACGACTTTACTGCATAGATTCGCAAACAATAATTAATGGGATTTAAGGGGTTTTTCCCCTTTTTCTCATTATTTTTTTTATCTATGTGATCTGATATGTCGATAACTAAAAATGGTGGTACTGGAAGATTATATTTACTATTAGTTCTATTCACTATATTCGCTTCAATGTCTTACTTATCAATTTCTGGTTATATCAATAGTGCTTCTGTCCAGTTTCAGGCGGCGATCATATTCTTCTTAATGGCAAGTATCGTATTCTTGATTGATGCGGCTTTGCCTTCGATTTCAATATTGGATATGTTCCCGAAAACATTGGGTGGTTGCGGTATAACTTTTATTCTTGGTTCTTCTATTGCTGTTTTGTTAAGTTTTCTGGGTACAATAACTGGTTCTGTCACAACTTTTTCAATTTCTAAGATAATGACTACGGCAACTCAACAATTGCCACATGATTGGAGTCTATTTGTCAATATTGTCGGTGCGAGTCATGCCGAAGAACTTTTCTTTTTCAGTGCAATCTTCTTTACTGTTCTCATTGTTCAAGCTACATTGCCAAGCAAATACAGTTTTCTCAAGTCAGGCGTGATGTCAGTAATTTTGTATGGTTTGGTTTCTGTTCCTTTATTTTTCTGGTTTCATGTTAGTCAGGCAGGTAATATCGCCTTTTTCATTGCTATCACTATCTTCAGGTTAGGTGCGAGTTCAATTGCTATATTGGACTATAAGGCAGATGTATTCAAGAAAGTGTTTATCGGTCTACCTTTCCTTATTGGTTGGCACATGACAAATAATGCTTTAAGCTTGGGTCTGATCGCTTCAGGCATACTATTCACTACAACGGCAGGATTGTTGATATTCGGAATTTATGTGATTAATATTGCTTTGGCTGTGTCTTGGGTTAAAGGTAGATTTAAGTAGAGGTTAGTTATTATGATAGACAAGGGTAGGATTCTGATAATTTTATTTATATTAAGTCTATGCCTATGTTTCGGTTCTGTTTATGCCAATAAAATACTTGATCCAATTGATGATATCACTGAGATAGATAAAATTGAAAATCTAACAAAGATAATAAGTAATGATACTTTAAAGGATGACTTGCGTGATGTTGGTTATATCCAAAAGACTAATAGTGAATCATCTGACAAGAAGAAATATATCTCATACAACTCTACTGAGAAGGAGTTATTTATTGAAGACTATAAATATAAGTCACTTGTTAAGATAAAGTTGCTTTCTGATTATACTACTTATGTTAGTGCAGGTGACGATGTTAAGGTTGCCGAGTTCTTATTGATTGATTATGATATTTCTGTATCCTTATTTGATGAAATTTATTCTTTTGATATTGATTCTGATTATGTTTATCAGGAACGGAATTATACCTTGAAGTATGGTGAAGATTATCTTGTTGAAGTGTGCCACGATTTTCCAGACTTTGAGGAGAACATTACATATTGTTATAACACTACTGAGACAAACTGGACTGTGTTTAATAATTTGTCTGAACTTCCATATAAGGATATCAAGATAGGATTATTCACAGATACTGTTTTTGGTGACAATATTGAATGGATTCCTACTATACATGGTTTTGATATTGTTGAATGGGCTGATTGGGATGTGACAAGTGGTACTAAGCATGAGTTTGATACTGTTAATGGGCAATATAATTCTTTAGTAAAGATTAATGACACTCATTATTTGAATACTTATTCTGGTACTGATTTTGATGGTTACGCTGTTGTTTTGGTTGTTGATTTAGATACTTTGACTATTACAAGTGGTACAAAACACGAATTCGACACAGATAATGGAGATTACAGTTCTTTAGTAAAAATCAATGATACCCATTATTTAAATACTTATGCTGGTGGTGATGGTGATGATGGTTACGCAGTTGTCTTGGTTGTAGATTTAAACACTTTAATTATCACGAGTGGTACTAAGCATGAGTTTGATAATGTTAATGGGCAATATAATTCTTTAGTAAAGATTAATGACACCCATTATATTAATACTTATATGGGTAATGATGATGATGGTTATGCTGTTGTCCTGACTGTTGATTTAGATACTCTTATAATCACGAGTGGTACTAAGCATGAGTTTGATACTGTTACTGGATATTATAATTCTTTAGTCAAGATTAATGACACTCATTATCTAAACACTTATTCTGGTAATGATTTTGATGGTTACGCTGTTGTCTTGACTGTTGATTTAGATACTCTTATAATCACGAGTGGTACTAAGCATGAGTTTGATACTGTTACTGGGTTTTGTAATTCTCTTGTAAAGATTAATGACACTCATTATATTAATACTTATGGTGGTGATGGTGATGATGGTTACGCTGTTGTCTTGACTGTTGATTTAGATACTCTTATAATCACGAGTGGCACTAAGCATGAGTTTGATACTGTTACCGGGCGTTGTAATTCTTTAGTAAAGATTAATGATACACATTACTTGAATTCTTATACTGGTACAGATTATGATGGTTATTCTGTTGTTTTGACTGTTGAGGGTGATATACCACCAAGATATTCCGATAACTCAACTAATTCCACCCTGAAAGGCACTAATGTTCTTCACGCTTTAAAATGGGAAGATGGTGTTGGTTTAGACACTTACATTTTCAGTTTTGATAATGGTACTGGAACATTAGTCAATGATTCTTTGGTTGACATTTCAGGCACGAATCATTGGTCTAATGTCACAAAGGGTGTCAATCATACTGTTGGTTCAACAATCAGGTGGCAGGTATTCGCTAATGATACATACAACAACTGGAATGAGACTCCGATTTATACTTACATTACAATTGCTATGCCAGTAATTACTGCAAATGTATCTGATCCTGCGACAGTCTATACAAATACTGATTGGGAAATTAATATTACTGCGACAGATGAAGATTCTGCCACTATGACAGGATATACACAATTTTATATGAATGGCACATCATATAGTACAGTACAGGAACAGTCTATCAATAATGACACGAATACTTTGATTGCCACTTTGGGATATGCTAATTTCCTGAAGAATTATAATCTTACTGCCGAGACTTGGGTTGGTGATGGCACTACTAACACTTCAAAGACCAATCTGACAGTCACTGTTTCAAATTCAGTACCTACAACCACTACTCCGACTTTAAGTCCAACGATAGGATATAGGAATATAACTGAGATAACCTGTAACAATGCCACTATTTCTGATACTGACAATGACAGTATCACTTGGCACTATCAATGGTATATCAATGACACAGAGAATGCGACTACCCAAACAATCAGCAATACTTCTTATTTTAAGGATGATGAATTAATCTGTGAAATCTGGGCTGATGATGGTACAGTGAATTCGACGAAATACAATTCGACTACTTTGACAATATTAAATTCTCGACCAGTCATAACTAATGTAGTCATCGACCCTTCTCCTGCGGGGAATACTGATAATTTGAATGTAACTTATACCTATTATGATATTGATGGTGATGCTGAGGTAAACACTTATTTCCAGTGGTATATCAACGATGCCGAGAATGAAACTGTCAGATACCTAACTTCAGGCAATACTTCATTAAATGATAATGTTATAATCTCTATAAAAGCTGATGACGGTGCAGACAATTCAACATGGCTTAATTCCACTACTTTAACTATAGGGGATAGTGCAAATCCTGTATTACACACACATTACATGAGTGCTACTTCTGGATATACAAATGTCGCTTTCACTATAGGAATTAATGTAACTGAATCTAACACAATAGATTGGGTATATGTTGAAATCAATGACCCAAATGCAGATAAGACTAATTATACTATGTCAGTATCACAGACAAATGGTACAGAACATTATTATACAAAATCTTACATTCCCACAATAGTCGGTCAATACGATTTTTATTTCTATGCACAGGATGGTAGTAGTAATTATGATTCATTAAATGGTACACAATATTACACAGCTTCAACAGTCCCTACTCCTCCAACTAGTGGTGGCGGTGGTGGTAGTACTATTATAGAAACAATAATTATACAAGAAGCACTTACAAATCTAACAAAAGTAAGTCCAATAGAAATAATTGATATAATCAGTCTTAGTTCAACAAAAAGAGAGGAGTTTAGGATAGAGAATCTTGATATTACTCCAACAAATTATACTATTGAATTCAATTGTGATGCTTATGATGATAACAAATTATGTGAATACTTAAAGTTTAGGGATATAATAACAGGTGACAGGATAGATACTGAATCTTTCACTATTCAAGACAGATCTACGGGTTATATAAGTTATTACTTGACAACTCCAGACATTTTAGATTTGGGTATATATTATGCTGATGTGGTTATAAAAAGCAGTAAAAATGAAATAATAACAATTCCTTTGGAATATGAGATTACAGAGAAGTTTTCCATATTGGATTTTATTAAAGAAATTCCTATTATAGGCATTTGGTTATCCACTATATTTAAATCTTTTGATGTAGGCACAGATATAAGTATGACGACTGTGTTTGATGAAGAACTTAACCAGACTGTACAGATTGCAGGTGCAGGTGGATTTGAAACGATTGATATTTATAACATTCATTTAGTTGTACTTGCCTTATTGGGCATAGGTATCTATATAAGCACTAAGAACAAAAATAATTTTTATAGTAGACATAAAATCTTTAAAGGTTAGATTATGGGATATAAGAAATTGATTATTGTTTTGTTTATTGTTGGTTTATGCCTTAGTTTGAATACTGTTTCTGCTATTGAACTTAATCCAATTGAAAAGGATACTAAAATTGATGACCTGAAAGATATAATTGTTAATGATACTTTAAAGGATGACTTGCGTGATGTTGGTTATATTCGTGAGAGTAATGATGAATTATTAACTCTTGAAAAGTTCGTATCTTATGATTCAACTGAGAAAGAATTATTTATTGAGGATTCTGAATATAAACCTCTTATGAAGATACAATTGCTTTCTGATTATACTACTTATGTCTGTGCAGGTGACGATGTTAAGGTTGCCGAGTTTCTTTTGATTGATTACGATACCTCTATTGATTTATTTGACGATATTTATTCTTTTGACATTGATTCTGATTATGTTTATCAGGAACGGAATTATACCTTGAAGTATGGTGAAGATTATGTTGTTGAAATTTGTCAAGATTTACTTGATTTTGAAGAAGAATTAGAATATTGTCAGAATGTGACTGATACAAATTGGACTGTATTTACTTCTTTATCTGAACTTCCACACAAGAATATTAAGATTGGTCTATTTACTACTACTGTTTTTGGTGACAATATTGAATGGATTCCTTCTATTCATGGTTTTGATATTGTTGAATGGGCTGATTGGGATGTCACGAGTGGTACTAAGCATGAATTTGATACTGATGATGGAAAACACAACTCTTTAGTCAAGATCAACGATACTCACTATTTGAATACATATTCTGGTTTGGATGGTGATGGGTATGCTATTGTTTTAGTTGTTGATTTAGATACTTTGACAATTACAAATGGTACTGCTCATGAATTTGATACAGTTAAAGGGGAGTATAATTCTTTGGTTAAGATCAACGATACTCATTATTTGAATACTTATCGTGGTACTGATGATGATGGTTATGCTGTTGTCTTGATTGTAGATTTAGATACTTTGACAATTACAAGTGATACTAAACATGAGTTTGACATAGATAACAATTATTATAATTCTTTAGTCAAGATAAATGACACTCATTATCTGAATACTTATTTAGGTAGTAATGATAATGATGGTACTGCTGTTGTGTTGACTGTAGATTTAGATACTTTGACAATCTCTTCAGAAACTAAACATAATTTTGACACACTTTTTGATACATATAATTCTTTGGTCAAGATTAATGATACTCATTATTTAAATACATATAGAGGGGTTTACGGTGATGGTTTTGCTATTGTTTTAGTTGTTGATTTAGATACTTTGACTATTACAAATAGCACTACCCATGAATTTGATACAAACAATGGACTGTATAATTCTTTGGTCAAGATTAATGACACTCATTATTTAAATACTTATACTAGTGATGTTAATGATGGGTATGCTATTGTTTTAGTTGTTGATTTAGATACTTTGACAATTACAAATGGTACTGCTCATGAATTTGATGCAATTGAGGGAGGTTATAATTCTTTAGTTCAAATTGATAGCACCCATTATTTGAATACTTATTATGGTGGTAGTGGTTATGATGGTACTGCTGTTGTGTTGACTGTAGATTTAGATACTTTGATAATCACAAGTGGTACAAAGTATGATTTTGACACAGCATTTGGTACATATAATTCTTTGGTCAAGATTAATGACACACACTATTTGAATACTTATACTGGTGTGGGTTTAGATGGTTATGCTATTGTTTTGACTGTTGAGGGTGATATACCACCAAGATATTTCCAGAATTCCACAAATTCCACATATAATGGAACAGATGTTCTTCACGCTTTAAAATGGGAAGATGGTGTTGGTTTAGACACTTACATTTTCAGTTTTGATAATGGTACTGGAACATTAGTCAATGATTCTTTGGTTGACATTTCAGGCACGAGTCATTGGTCTAATGTCACAAAGGGTGTCAATCATACTGTTGGTTCAACAATCAGGTGGCAGGTGTTTGCTAATGACACGACTAATAATTGGAATGAGACAGAGATATTTGAGTATACTACTACAACCAATTCCGCACCAACTACTACAACACCAACTTTATCTCCTACAGTTGGTTATAAAAATGTAAGCCATATCTCATGTAACAACGCTTCTGTTTCTGATGCAGACGATGATTCTATCACTTGGTATTACCAGTGGTATATTAACGGTACAGAAGATATAACTAATCAGAACATAACTAATTCGAGTTATTTCAAGGATGACGAGTTAATCTGCGAGATATGGGCTGACGATGGCACAGTTAATTCTACTAAATACAATTCGACTACTATGACAATCTTAAATTCTGAACCGATAACTACTACTCCTACTTTAAGTCCAACAATAGGATATAGGAATGTAAGTCATATTTCCTGCAATAATGCAAGTGTAATAGAGTTTGACGGTAATGCTATCACTTGGTACTACCAGTGGTACATTAACGATACTATAAACACTACTGACCAGAATATTACAAATACTTCTTATTTTAAGGATGACCAGTTAATCTGCGAAATCTGGGCAGATGACGGCACGGTCAATTCTACAAAGTACAATTCTTCTACTATGACAATCTTAAATTCTCAACCTGTAATTTCCAATGTTGTTATTGTTCCTTCTCCTGCCGAGACTACTGATGATTTGAATGTTACCTATACTTATTATGATGTTGATGGTGATGCAGAGATAAACACTTATTTTCAGTGGTATATCAACGATGCTGAGAACGAGAGTGTAAGATACTTGGAATCTGGTAATACTTCATTAAGCGACAATATCATAATTTCTGTAAAGGCTGATGACAGTACTGATAATTCCACTTGGCTGAATTCATCTTCATTAACAATAGGTGATACAACAAAACCATTAATCTCTATAACTGACCCTGTAAATGCGAGTACAGTAAGTTCAACTGACAGGATTGATTTCAATGTTTCTTATACTGAACTTCATCCTGACACCTGTATTTTAGAATTTAACAGTATCAACTATACGATGACAATAAATTCTACTACCAACGAATGCACTGTTACTTTAGGTAATGTTGCCGATGGCACTTATGATTATTATGTTTGGATAAATGATACTTCTGGCAACTCTAATCAGACTGGTACAGATACTATATCAATGACTTATACTGCAAGTTGGTATGAAAGGACAAGTGGTAGTGGAAGCAGTGTGCCTGTACCAGATATAGAATATGAACCGACAGTAATAACCGAAATATCAACCAAAATACACCCACTATATATTGAAGAATCCACCAAACCTATTCCTTTTGATTCTGGTTCGTTTTCAGTTTCAAATTTAGATATAACGCCGACCAAATATAGTATATCTTTTGATTGCAGTAATTATAACAATAGTTTGTGTAATTATATATACTTAATCGACCCAATATTGTCAGAGACTACAGATGCCATAAGTTTCGATATGGAAAAAGAATCAAAAGTTGATATAGAATACACTTTAGTTTTTCCTGAGGATATAGAACTGAAAACTTATAATGCTGACATAGTGATAACAAATAACAAAGGCGATACTATAATCCTGCCGATAGAATACAAAATAAGAGAAGATGTCAATCTTATGACTTTCATACAAGATTATAAATTACTGCTTGGCTGTTTTTTAGCGTTCATATTATTATTGTTCTATATTGATAGTACGAGTAAAAAGCGAGGTAGATCACAATGGTAAGATATACAATTCTGGCGATTTTAACGACACTTTTTTTATTGACTGCATCTGTAAGTGGTTATACTTATTTTGAGCCAATATCATTATCAAATGTGACAAATAGTATCGGTGTACCTTTGAGTACAGGTAATGTTACAGTTTTGTTTTACACTACAGATACTTCTACGACACCTATATACAACCAGACATTCAATGATTCAATAGACAATGGTAAATTTGACGAATTGATAAGTTCAGACGATTTCACAGTGACAGTCTATTATGCTTCGATATACTATTTAGATCTTCTGATAAACGATGAAAATGCAACATTCTATAATAATACTGAGGATAGATACAATTTCACTTTCTCTACAGGTTTAGTTAATTCAACACATTTGAACAATAGTGCTGAGTTAGACAATCTTTATCTTTGGGTAAATACTAACCATTCTAAATGGGATGAAGCTTACGAATGGGATAATCATAGTGATGCTGGTTACCTGACAACAAATGTAGTTAATTCTACTGAGGAGATGCAGGATGCTGTCATGGCGGCAATTGATGACGGTGTTCAGACACATATAACTGTAACCTATCAGGATGCCACAGACACTATG
>DAOVVY010000015.1 GCA_030636885.1 Candidatus Nanohaloarchaea archaeon | reverse complement strand
GTATTTGCACCAACAGGGCATATCTCGATTCAGTAAAGAAAGTGATTTGTTGAAAGGGAACACTGATATCCCTAAAAAGGCACTGTCTTGAAATCCGACAACCTTAGAACCCCACTAATTCATTGGTGGGAGTATGTCAGATTTGATTATTAATTATTTACTTTCTTATATTTTTTAAGTAATTTTTCCTCAACATCTTTAGTATCTCTAATCTCCTGTAAGTTATTCGCCATATCAATAATCTCTTGTGGAACTGCCCATAAAAGCTTATATCCATTACCTGATTTAACTTCTTTTACTCTAACTCTAAAAACACCGAAACTTTTTGTTTGTCTTATATATCCTGCTGATTCAAGTTTTCTCAGTATCCCTGAACATTTATCTCTACTTGCAGAACTATAAACACTTTTAATCGTGTTTGCGTTGATTATTCCATTATTTACAATTGCTCTCGCAACTACAATCTCCATCTCTTCCGATATATACATCAGTTTTCACCAATACCAATCAATAGTCTATCACATTTTAAACATCTATAATTCTTTAATGCAAAAGGTGATAATTTAGCACCACATGAACAATTTATCATATTAACAAACAATATTCCATTATCTACCTTATATACACCTGTTTCATCGATAATCCTATGAACTGTATCATGTATTCTTTTCTTTTGTCTGAATAAACCTTTATTATATACTCTTTTTGCAAAAGTTTGAGTGTCTATATTATTTATTTTGTTATCAATCATATATGTAAATATCTTAAATTCTTGTTTTTGTAATGATATGTATGGTTTTTCAATTGGTTTTTCATCAACACTTTCTAATTGTATATGTTTCATAAGTAAATCGTTGATTGTCTTGCTCAATTTCCTATTTTTTATAAGATTTTTGATCTTATAATGTTCTGTTATTTCGTCTTTCATAGAGATTGTAACCAGTTTCATATTATCACATTCAAACTTTTATAATACTTAATTAGTCCTACTACTATATATAATTACTATTTATTTAAATAATATGAATATATTTATTTATATATTGGGTTGGTTATACAATTAATAAAAATTATAAAAAACGATAGCTTTATATATAACAAAGAATAATAATAACTTAGTATGACCTATGTTAAAAAAATAAATTATCAGATTTCACGACTCTTAACTTGAACAAAAAAGCAATTCTTATAAAAAATATATTTTTTAATTATTTAAATAATATCAATATTTTAGTTATACTTAAAGCTGTTTTGATATAAAAAATAGAAAAAGATTAAATAATAATTGATGTAATAAGGCTATTATTTAACAAAACACTCCATGTTCTCTCAGGAATAGAAATAGTAGTATAAGCAGGATAATAACAATCAATGTCTGCGGATCTAATGGTTCTCTTGCCTTTGTCGTTCTTTTCATGTTAATCAACTTCTACATTATATTAGACAATAGGGATCATTTTTGTAAAATTATAATCTTGTATCTCAATATTTACTATATCACCTTTAGAAACAGGAAGGAATGTATTTATTATCCAAGTTCCTTGTGAAACATTAGAAGATTTATACAAGTTCTTACCACTGGATGATTTGAATAATTTTATATATACCTCTGTGTTACCATAAGACATTTTTTTTATATTGCGTGTATAATCCTGATAAATAGTGATTCTACTTGGTATAACATTAACAGTATTATGGTCTGGTGGTATTGATACAACAATAGATAAAACACTAATTGTTGGTATTACAAATATAACTAATAACAAGACTATAACTAATCCTATAACAAAGAATTTAGATACATTATAATCCTGTTTTTCATCATTAATATTGTTTTCATCCACTCATATACCACGACCTATTTGATAATCTCAAATTCTATTACATCAACGACACAATTATCATCCCAAGAACTATTAATCTCTATCCATATATGTTTAAATGCTGTAACTGTGTCATATCCTTCTTTGTTTGCATCTTTGTCTGTCATGTCACATAATCTTTGTTTATACAACTTTTTCACCTTTATCTTAGCGAAATAGTCTGTAGATAACATTTTCAGCTTTGCTTTGTATACTCCGCCAACTTTAACCATTGGTTTCTTCCAAATTCTGCGAGTAGCTGTTTTATTTCCGTCAAGTATCATTTTTTTGTGTTCTGGTTTGAATATCATATCAATCTACCTTTCCACCACCGAACAGTCAATAATTAGTTTAAGTTTTTCTCTTTGTGCAATCTCTTTAGAGGATAGTATTTTCGCCTGAATGATTGTATTATCATACTCTTTAAGCGATTCTATTATCTGGCGTATATCTACACTTATCTTTTCATATTTGTCTATAGTTTTGAGTTTAGTTTCATCGCTGATACCATTTTCATTGCTAAGGTACATAATAAGATTATCAATTGATTGGTACATCTTGTTCAGATCATCACTTGCCGTATCGAATGCACACTTGAGTCCTGTTGTGAGGTCAGGTTTAGTCAATTTAGGTTTACTATCTTCAGCTACATGATATACTTTATTGTTTGTTCTGTCCACGAATGTTGAACCTTTACAATTTAAACATACCTTTTGCGGTTTATATTTAACTCTTGTTAACTGTCCACAATTCTGACAGTATAATCTTTTTCTTTTTTTCCATGTATTTTCCATATCAATCACTTTTAATAATTATTAGTGTCGGTAGCAGGATTTTCACCTACAAGTATGCCCGATTCAAGGTACATATCTCCAATATGAACTGTTCAGGAGTTTAATCCTTACTACATATTCGGATTGTGGAACACATTTTCCACCCATACTGACATATTCATAACCAGATATCATAGCCTTCATAACCTTTTATACATTTTAATACTTCTTTGATATCTTCAACATAATCTTCTTCATCTGCTTCTTCAATCATATTTTTAAGTGTATAGGGATTAGCTTATCAATCTCAACACAAACAATCTCGCCATTGATATCTATAATTATACCAACACAATATGCTTCTTCATTATCATCAAACTTTTCACATACATCAATTAATGAGTTTCTGTTCACTGGTATATCTGTTACATGAAACTTCTTGATTTCATATTCTCCATCTTTTTTTGAACTTATAAATTTCTTAGCTTCCATAAATCATTACTTTTTGATTATTTTGTACGCATAAGTAGTCGGATTAATGTCTACCACTTTTCTATCAGCAAATCTTGTTTCATATAATTTCCTACATGAAGTCTGTATACAATTCTTTTTCAATCCTGTTTCCTCAATCAATTCTTTTATTGTCATCCAATTTTGGTTTTTTCTTAGAGTTTTAAGAACTTCATCCTGACCCATGCGTTTCACTGATACTATTTTGGTGGGATAAGTATATATAAATGTGGAAAACAACAACAATATTACTGTTATTGATACTTCATTTTTCAGATAATACTATTTACTGTCGAAATGAGTAATATATAAATCAAATTACCTTTTTAGTTCTTGAGAATATATAGTGCAAGTATATACTTATCTTTCATAGAACCATCTTTCAAGTCAGACAGATTATGTTTCAGATCCTCTATCTTGACCGCAGTCGCTATTTCACTTCTTTTCACCTGTAGAATGTAATCAAGATAATTTTGTCCTTTTCTCTTTGTTATAGCAACTACTGACAGACACAGGAATGAGTTAAGGTTATGCGTGTCTATAAGTTCGAATACTGTCATTTTCGTATCTTCTAATATATCATGCAATATTGCTACAATCTTATAATCTTCATGCTCAAATCTGTCTGCTACTGCTATTGGGTGTGTTATGTACTCTTCTCCACCCCACCGTTTCTGTCCTTTGTGATATTTTGTAGCTAATTCCAACGCTTCTTTAAAATTCATTTCTTTATTTTCTTTCATTCTATTCACCTTATTAATATTATTTAAATTCCTGTGGATTGGAGTTAAAAGCACAGTGGAACTGCCGTACTTTAAACTGATTCATCAATGGAGATATTATTCAGTACTGATAACTCAGTAATCACCATTGTCCAATTTTGTCTTCATGTCGTTCGCACGGCTTGAAGATTCACACCCTATTAAGATGCGTCCATTTCAGGTTTAAATGAAGAGATAAATCTCTTCAATTGTTCCTTTTCTTTGTCTTGTCTACTTCTTTGCTCAAATCCATATAGTTGTCTGGCTTATTTTTTGAAACTTTTTCATCCTTTTTTATAGACTTTTTAGTTTTATCTTTTTCTGTAGATTTTTCAATTTTCTCTTGGATTGCTTTAAGTCCAAGTGCAGATAGTCCAAGATCGTTAGGTCTTGCAATCTTGTTCAATGTAGCATCTGCTGTTCCTTCATTAGATACTGACATAGCAGATATTAATTTACCTAAATTGAATCCATCACTTCCTGCACCATCACCACCGGCAAATACTTTCAAATCTGCTCCAGCGAGTGCTTTTGCTGTCTCAACACCGACCGTCTCTTGCATTTCTACAACTTTCTCTGCAATTAAAGCACGAATTGCAGCATCACTAAACTTGTTCAGTGCAGCTTGTAGTTTCTCTTTAGCTTCAGCTTCAGCAAGACCCATCTCTCTGATTGGTGCAGCTGTACCTTTTGCCTGTTCTTCTTGTTTAAGCTTATCTCCTTGTCCTTCAAGTAGTTTCTGTTCTTTCATTATTTCTTCTTTTTCTTTTGCCATGTTAGCTTCTACAATTTTCTTTTCCTTATCAATCTCTGCCTGTTTTATTGTTTGTACTCGGATGACTGCAAATTCTTTTTCTTTAGCAAGTTTTTGTTGCTCTGATATAGCTTGTAGCTTATTCTGTTCTTTTTCACCTATTACTTTTTCCTTTGCAATCTCTCTTTCTCTAGCTTTTTCTTCAGCTTCAGCTTCTTTTATTCTTGCCTGTTTCTTTTTTTCAGCATTCATTTCTCTTGTCTCTGCCGAGATTTCAACTTCTCTTCTCTTTGATATATCTGAAATAATTGTTGATTCATCTGTATCCTGAAAGTCAACAAGCTGGAAGTTCACAAGTTCAACACCCCATATCTCAAAGTCTTTACCCATACTTTTCTTTATTTCTTCATCCATAAGTTGTTTCTTTGCTCTAGCATTTACAACATCGTACTTGATTGTGACTTCTCTGACTGCTGCTTGGATGACTTCTTTTAATTGTTCTTCAAGTTCTGTTTCAGAGATATATTTCTCTGCTGCAACCTCGATGTTACTGATTCTGTATTTAGTACTTGTTTTTACAATATATCGGGCTTGATCTTTTTCATATGTCTCTTGTTGACCTCTTATTTCTTTGATTGTTACATCAAGAACTCGAATAGAACGACCTATGAAAGGTATCCATCCAGATATAGCAAAATAACTTCTTTTGCCTTTTGTATTTACACTATCATCTGGCGACACAACAAACTTTTCTGTTGGTGTCACAACTAGATGTGCTTCACTTGGTGGTACTATCTTATACCATGAAAGAGCTGCAACTATCACAATAATTACAGCTAATATTGCAACTATTTCTATTATTCCTATCATTTCATTTCACCTATTTTTCTTCAACAGAAGTAAGTTTGATTTCACCATTTTTTATCTTACTTGTAATATTTGTTGAAAATATCAACTCTGACATGACATCTTCCTTTTCTTTCCATGTCAGTATAAATTTCTTTTCAGTCTCTATAGATTTAGAAAATTTTTCTAGTTCATCTACTGAAGAAAATTCTATGACATCTACAGCTTTCCGTTTTGCGTTAATTCTTTCCATTCTATTCACTGTTATATTTCTGTGATATCCTGTCTCTTACTATATTTAGGACATCCAAGTGCTTTCCTTTTCTTGTGTATATAAATTGTTTTTTAATCATATAAATCACTCATTAATACTTATTTGTACCTACATCTATATATAAGTATGTATGTAAATAAATACTATAAATAAATAATGGTGATAAAAATAGATGATTCAAAAATAAAGATAAAATGTCAAAAATGCGACTATGTATGGGATTATGGCGGTAAATCAGAATATTATGTGACTTGCCCTCGTTGTCATACCTTAGTTAATATTAGAAAGATAAAAATAAAACTTGGTTTGATTAAAGGTGAATAGAATATGGTTGAGAATATAGAAAAAGGTAATATAAAACTGACTGTGTTCAGGGTTTTCCCTTATAAGGAACTTAGAAAGGTTTGTGATACTATCTGCGAATTAGGTTATGATTGTGATTTTGTAGATAATGGCAATATTGTATTTCAAAAGAAGAAGGAATAGGGTTAATGGTCATGGAATCCAAAAAGTTGTTCAAGCCCCGCAAATACTTCTTTAATAACCTTAAACGGTTGGTTTTAGAGAAAAAAACTGAATTGGGTAGGATTCCAACAGTGGAAGAATTAAACCTGAAAATCTATGCGTTTGACAGGTATGGAGGATATAACTTATTTTTGAAAGTTATCGGTGAGAAACCTAAAAGAATTGTAAAATGACTGGTCTATTTAAACTATCGAGGAAAATAATGGATAAGCGGTATTTATATACTCAGAAGGAAAAAAATTAATTGGTGAACAGAATGGAATTATACAAACCACAGGTTGAAGCATTAGCCGTGCTTGATACTACAAAGGAATCAAAAGGGATCGTACAGATGGCGACAGGTACTGGTAAGACTTATCTTGCGGCAATCTGGTTCAAAAGGATATTAGAGAAAGATCCGAATGCAAATTTACTTTTCATCTGTCATAATAGGGATATCTTGAAACAGGCGAATGATAGAGAATTCCAGAACTGTCTAAAAAAGTTTGATTTATCTTTTGGTTATTATATTGCGGCTAATAAGGATAAGAAACAGGTAACTTTTGCAACAGTCCAGACTCTGTATAGAAATCTCAATAAGTTCAAAGAGAATGAATTTGATTATATTGTCGTTGATGAATGTCATCACTATAAAGCTATTACTTTCGAGAAAGCATTATCATATTTCAAACCAAAGTTCATGCTGGGTCTGTCAGCTACTGCATATCGTGCTGATGGTAAAAGTCTTGAAAACATCTGCGGAAAGATAATATACAAATATACTATATATGAGGGTAGAGTTGATAATATCTTAGCACCATTCAATTATTATTGGGTAAATAATAAAAATAGTATTAGATATATGGATATGAAATTGAATGGAACTAAATGTGATGAGAAAGTCCTCAATAGAGAGGTATGTAAACCTAAATACGATAATGCTATAATATCAGAATATGAAGAATATGCAGTTGGAGTACATAACAAGAAGAAAACAATCTGTTTCTGTGTATCTGTTAAGCATACTGAGAGAATGGTCAAGGTGTTCAATGATAGAGGTATCAAAGCGGTAGGTCTGACAGGAATGACTAATGTATATACCAACAATTCTGAACATAGGAACACAACAACATTACCTGCCCGTGAAAGAATACTTGATGGTTTTCGTAACGGTGATTATGATGTCATTTGTGTAGTTGATTTGTTTAATGAAGGTGTTGATGTACCTGATGCTGATTGTATAATGATGATAAGACCAACTTATTCTTCAAGGGTATTCACACAACAGATTGGTCGCGGTCTGCGTAAAGCTGAGGGTAAGAAAGATCTGTTGATACTTGATTTCACTGCATCATCAAGATGGTGTAGTATAGTTGAGGATTTCCTGAAAGAAGCGTTGAATATTGATGTCAGGAAAGAAGTGGAGAAAATAGATATTGAAAACAACCATTCTGATTTAGTGTTAAAATCTGTTGATTGTGATGCAACCAAAGATAATAATATAATACAAAAAGATAATGATGATTCATCAACTTTTGTATTTGAATCTTTGGGTTGTAGTGTAATTTTGAGTAGGGAAAAGGTCGATTTGCTAAAGGAAAGCATAATTGAAGCAAACAAGTATTCTTTCGAGAGTCTTAAAAAGAAGACACTCGATTTGGCTAAGAAATTAGGTAGGACTCCAACTCTGGGAGAATTAGGTATACATAACAATATTTTCAAACGATATAGTGGTTTTTCTTCTTTCGTGAAACAGATAGGATTGAAACCAATAAGGAAACCTAAAAAACAGTACACAAATCAAGAACTAATAACACTCGTAAAAGATAAATCTAAAGAATTAGGTGGTAAGACACCGACTATAAAAGAGTTAGGTATGGATTATTATATATTCCAACAATGTGGTGGTTTTTCTTCTCTCTTGGAACAGATAGGATTGAAACCAATAAGGAAACCTAAAAAACCTTACACCGAATCTGAACTTGAAAAGATAATCAAAGATAAAGCTAAAGAGTTGGGAAGATCACCAAAATTAAAAGAATTAAGACTATATCCTAAGGTGTTCAAATCTTATGGTGGTTTTTCTTCTTTCCTAAAACAGATAGGATTGAAACCAAATCAAACTTCACCTAAACATTACACAGAATCTGAACTTGAAAAGGCAATTAAAGATAAAACTAAAGAATTAGGTAGGACTCCAACTCTGGGAGAATTAGGAATATATGCATATTATTTCACACCTTATGGTGGTTATTTTGCGTTTCTTAAACAGCATGGAATGAACCCATCTAATAGATGGTCACGAAGACTAAAAAGTTCAATCACAATCAACACTTCATACACCCCTAAGGTAACTATACCTAAAGTACCGAAACACAAAGCCAATAAGGTTAAATCCAACAAGACAAACAGTTTCGGTGGGGACAGGAAATTCAATCCAAATCCTGAAAAAGATGTTGTAAGGAAGAAGATTGTCGATCATATAAGTGATGGTGATGTTGTGTTATTGCTTGAGAGTCCAAAACTACTTGCTCTCAAAGAGATAGATGAACAGGGTATAAAACCATCAAGGATAATAATTCCTAACCATATCGAACCAGAAGAGATGACAGAAGCATTACAGAAGTATGACAATCCCAACAATATCAAGATAGAGTTCTATCCTACCTCAATATTGCAGTTCATATCTGACCATGATATAAAGTATGATTTCGTGTGGTTGGACTATTGTGGTGGTTTCTCGAACTATTATCGTGATATTGATGCTTTGTTCATAAAAGATGCACACCCAATGAAACTCGTTACTACATATTCAACTTATGATCCGAGAAAAGATGAATTCACACATTATTTTGTCAGGGCGATGAAATATATATTTGCGAAGACAGAGAAAGATTATAAATTCCCTTTGATACTTGATGATGTTTCAGGTAAATATAATAAGCTGATGTATCAGATAGGTATAGAATTGAAACCTATAGAGATTGAAAGTGATTGATTATGTCTAAAGAGAAAAAGAAAACACGAGTTATAGAACAGAAGTCTGTTGTATCTGTAAAACCTACAAATATTAAATGTCGCCTTGCATACGATTCAAGTAGTAAGAAAAAGAAAAAAGAAGACAAACCGAAACCAAAGAAAAAGAAGTATTATGTAGTAACTCCTCTGAAAGAATCTCCTTTTGATGATGATGCGTTCAAATTAATAGGTACAAAAGAAGATATTGCAGAATATGTTAAATCAATGGTTGATGAGTCATACGAAGCAAAAGAACTTGATATAGAACCTTTACACAGAAAAAGGATGTTCCATGTAGATTTGCATTCTGGTTCTCGTGATGGTAAAAATGGTTGGGGTTCTTCGACAAACTGTAAGACCTATATGGATGCAAAACGATGGATAACTAACCAAATGAAAGAGATAAATTTTGAACCACCACACACACTGATATTTAATATAACTCCAATATATTGGATTAGTAAGTCGTATTTGAAACGGAAAGAAGAATTTGATAAAGCTTCTGAATCACTATAATCACTATGCTTAGGATACATAATTTGCACTGTACAGTTAGATGTATAAACCAATATATATACTTGTACAGTTAAATGTATAGTAGGTAGGAGATAAAAATGGATAATATAAAACTAACATTTTCTGAAGATGTAATGTTGGATCTCTTAGACTTGTTAGGTAAAACAATAGATAATGAAGGATATCTCGCAGAGAAAGATGATCCGACACAGAGAGTCTTGACAAAAGAAGGTGAAGAAATCCATATCGATGAATGGGGTGGAATTATCAAAGGTAGACTATTCATAAAGAAAGACCTAACTACCCTAATGGAAATAGCGAGAATAACGAGAGAAGGCATTAATATGAAGTATTATTCATCTGTTGCAGAAGCGGAAAAACATAGAAGAAAAAATGGACGAATTTATTACAAATCAGATAGAGGATATTATATAACCTATCCAAAAAAGAAAAATTGGTGGGATATTAGGTAGATTAAAATGAATATAGACAAAATGAAATTTATGAAGATAGGTAAGAAAGAGAAAATGCTGGTATTGAAAGCATTCGATATTAATACAGATAATCTGAAGTGCCATTACTGTAAAGAGAAAGTATTGGTAGAAAACTGTAGCATCATGCCATCTAAAGGTAGTGGTGACCCCATAATTCTATGTCCATCTCTATTATGTTTAACTACCTACTTTGAATATGTAGACAATTTCAATGAAATGGCTAAAAACGAAAAAGAAGTTGTTTTGGAATCTGTAAAGATTGAGTTAGAATCTTTTAAAAAGATTGATGAAACTGTTAAAAAACTGATTGCTGAGAGAGATAATAGAAGGAATAATGATTATCTGACTCTTAGTGAGAAAGATTTTGTCAAGAAAGAAGTTAAACCAATAACTCCTACTCCGGGCATAAGTGTTGATAATCCAAAGAAATTCGTGGATGACATTATTAAACAGTCTGGTCGCAAAGATGTCAAAGAAGCGTGGGATAGATGCAGAAAACTAAATAATAAATATCTAAAAAGTATATCTATACCTGTAATTACTTTTAAAGAGAATAATTGGTATATTGCCAAGACTCCATTTTTTGAAGATTTGTGTTCACAGGGTAAAACTAAAGAAAATGCTATAGATGAATTAAAAGGAATGATAAAAGACTGTCTACAAGATCAAGATATAAAATTCATGCCTGTTCAAGCCAGAACAAAAGAACATCATTTCAGATTAATGGAGAAATACGGTGGGGTTAGAGAATATTGGGCTGTTAAGTCTTGTGGATATAAAAAGTCACTATTTAGTCTTACTTCTGTCAAATCAGATAAAAACAAAGGGGGTGAGATAAGTGGATGAGAATAAAATAATGTTTTGTGTTGGTATTATTGCAATTATATTGTGGTTATTATATGGCTTACATCTTAAAGGAATATTATAATTGTAAGACAAAATTTGAGGTAGGAAAATGATTTAATGTCATTTCAGCTACATCTCATTCAAATCAATATCTTTATACGCTTCTTCTTCGTCAATATCCTTTACATAAGTCATGTAGACATCATACGAACTGTGGTTTGAGAATTTCATCCCTTTATGCGGATCTCCATTATGTAATCTATGATAGTTTGTTATCGCCCATGACCGAAATACATGAGAAGTTATTTCTACTATGAACTTATTGAACTTAATGCTATTCTTCTTCAGATACCTGTTATATATCTCAAAATAAGCTGTAATGCTATCCTGATCCAATGGTGACAATACATCCGAATAGTCAGAATAGATATAATTATCTGATATAAATATAAATGGGTTATTTTTGACTTTCCTGTTCTTGCTATGCTTTATATTTCGTATGAGACTTATGATTTTTTCAGAGACTTTGTTCTGTAATACAGCTATACTGACTTTTCCACCTTTTCCATGAAGTATATGTAACCTGTATCCTTCTCCATATTCTTATATCTTAAAGTCATCTAACCTGCAATTGACTATATCATTATATCTCCGTGAAGATGATAATTGTGCCATAG
>DAOVVY010000142.1 GCA_030636885.1 Candidatus Nanohaloarchaea archaeon | reverse complement strand
TGGAAATAGCAAAAGAATTTTATGAAAATTTGTTTGATTGGAAGATCGAATCGTATTCCGGTCCAATCCCTTACTACCTTATTCAAACCACTGACCTTGATGGCAATGAAGCCGTTGGAGGCGGACTGGCAAAAAGAGATGAGCTTGCACAGGGCATTACTAATTTCATAGGTGTCAGCTCGGTCGATGAGTATATTGCCAAAATCGAAAAACTTGGTGGGAAAGTCGTTGAACCTAAATGGGCTGTTCCGGGATGGGGGTATATTGCAGTTTGTCTTGATACAGAGAAGAATACCTTTGGAATCTGGGAAGAAGATGAGAATGCACAGGGGACGTGAATAAGGGGTTGGACTAAAATCTAAACCAGCAGCCAAAAATCTAGTACATACAATTCCCGCATCTCAGTAAGGGACTTTGTGTCAAAACTTATTCCTATGTAAAAATAATCAATTATGTGCTAACACCTTGTTCACAGTTTTTTGATAATATTCTTATGTTTTTGTATTTCGAATGATTTGGAAGCCATTAAAATACTCATTATAAGAAGAATTAAAAATGAAAACACAATCAAAAGTGTACTATCTTGCGTTTTTCCCATGATGGTCTGAATTATAGTAATTATGATAACTCCTATTGCACAACAGAAATTCATTTTACCAACTGGTGTTAACCCCTCAACTTTTATCACATGGACGGTTAATTTTTCAAAAACATCTAAAGCCTTCACACCAATTTCAGTCCAGCTGTTTTTATCGGAGTTAGTGTCCAATTTTGAATTACCATTCATTTTGCTTTGTTTCCAATAAACCAGTAAAAGCAGTTAAAACAACACTTATGCCAACTATTACGAAAAGAAAATTATCATAAAAAATGCCACCAACACCACTGATAATACCTGTGATCAATCCTATATAATACATATGATTTGCATTAACTTGAGCCAACTTCAAACTTTTTATAGCTTCATTTTTTTCATCATTACATACATGTTGATTCTTAAGTTCTTTTTTCGTTCTTGTGGATACTAAGTCTTCTTCTAAAAAAACAAACCGTTTATTAGGTTTATTATAAAAACCTGATCTTGTATAATAATCATTATGTCCCTGAGATTTGATGGATTGATAATCATTTGAATATACATCATATATCCTTTTATGAAATATATTTGCATCTCTTGAAAAAGACAAATCTCTATTCATGTTCATAATATCTGTATTAGAGTTCATAAAGACAAATCTCCCACTCTTGATATAATTTTTTCAATAACAATTTCTTTCTTGTCAATTTTTTCAATCTCTAATTTCAATTTATTAAAAGATTCTTGGTCAAAAGATAATGGAATTGATTTAATATTGTCAAATGAATCATTGACTGCGAATTCAATATAGATGCTACTAATACAATCTTCTATATTGTCTCTTTCTTTATCAAAAATTGGTCTAATATCACAAATAGACTGAATTCCAACAACTGTATTATAGACACCTGATGACAAATGTCTTTTTTTAATATGTTTCTGTTCTGGACTTCCAGCAGAAAATACTTTTGCAAAATCATCTGAATTTTCATTGATGTTTTTTATCAATACATCCGAATTTTGAATATCGTATGTTTCAAAAATGTACTTAAGTTCTGGAATAATTTGTGAAAAATTTACGCTTTTTTCTTCCAATACAAGTAATATATATTTATAAATAGAAAATATTGATTCTGCATCACGGTCATCAACATTTAATTCATTCATAATGGCAATATATATATCAACAATTGTTTCGTGTGCATCATTTGTAAAAATGTGCGACAGTGTGACCATCTCATCACCATCCAATGCAAAAAATATGGAAATGTCATTTAATGCATCTTTAGGGAAATAAAACATTCTTTCCATTTACTCAATCCTCTCTATACCTACTAATAATATCTTTTTGCATATTTCCTATCAAATAAAACATGATACTTAAAAACATATCGTTCCGATTATTCATTCGTATCTGTATATAATATTCTACTATTTACAATATATTTTTATTCGACTAATGGATCCATTAGCAATATTTTCACTCTTTTTCCCATCCAATCAACAGGAACATACACTCTGCCAGAATTACCGCCAGACTTCACAACCTTTTCAATAACTTGAAATGCTTCAATTTCAATTTTCATTACAGTTTGTGTCATTTTTTCATTCCACATTGTAACTACAATAAAGTTATTTAATATATATTTTGTGGTTGTTTTTATCTAAAAAGTAGTTATATTTTAGATTTAACATAAGTTAGTTAAAATTTTTGTAACACATTGTATCTTGTAGGTGACAAAAACAGTATTAAAACGAATAACTATGGGAGTGATTTTGTGTATGAAGTTGTGGCATAATCCGACTTTCCACTCAAAGACCCAATCAGGGCAAAATATATACCCTATAAAATTCTAGATTATACAAGGGAATATTTTGGAGGTTAGTAAATGAAATGTACACATACAGACCAGATACGAGAAGTGAAACCCAG